>CAMOQI010000024.1 GCA_946622835.1 uncultured Candidatus Melainabacteria bacterium | reverse complement strand
GCTAATTTTATGTTAAACATCTTATATAGAGCGTCAAACTTTTATCTGAGATATTTGAATATAATTAATAAACAAACAGAAACCATTGAAGATTCATTAAGAAAAACAACGAATAACAAGGCTCTTTTCCAGTTAATGGAAATCCAAAAATCTTTGGTATATTTTACAACAGCCCTAAAAGATAATCAGCTTGTGCTTCAAAAGTTGTTGAGAATGGTTAATGCACAAGCACTGCAAAGAATTTTGAAATTTACCGAAGATGATATTGATATGTTGGAAGATGTTATTATTGAAAATAAACAGGCATCAGAGATGGTTGAAATGCACAGAACAATCTTGGAAAGTATGATGGATTGTATGGCATCAATTATTAACAATAATTTGAACTTGGTGATGAGGTTTTTGGCGGCAATCACGATTATTATGTCAATTCCTACGATGATAGGTAGTTTCTGGGGCATGAATGTTCCTATGCCTTTTGGAGAACATCATTTTGGATTTTTAATTGTAATTACAATTTCGGTTGTTGCAACTTGTGTTGCTGCGGTATTTTTCAACCGTAAAGGTATGATGTAATAATATGTTGGGCAAGAATGCCCAACTTACATTTTTTTGTATTAAAATGTATTTATAGAACATGTTTTGAATGAGGGAAAGTAAATGAAAGTATCTATAAATTGGTTGAATGAATTTGTTGATTTGTCTGATATAGAAACCGAACAGATTGCGCATGAACTTACTATGAGCGGTTTGGAAGTAGAAGCAATTGAGGATGTAAAACCAAGTTTTACAAATATAAAAACAGTTAAAATTGAAAAAATAGATGCACATCCCAACTCTGACAGACTGCATCTTGTTACTTTGGATTTGGGAGATGATAAAAAGACTGTTGTTTGCGGGGCTCAAAATATTAAAGAAGGTCAAATTGTTCCGTATGCAAGTGTGGGTTCGCAAGTGTTGGACAGAAAAACAGGAGAAATGTTTACCCTCACACCTGCTGTTATTCGCGGGGTTGAATCTCAGGGTATGTTATGTTCTGCCGATGAACTTGGAGTATCTGAGCGCGGTTATCAAGATGAGGATGGCATTTTAATATTGGATAGAATTTTCCCTGATGTTAAAGTCGGAGAAGGTGTTAAAGATGTTTTAGGGTTTGAAAAAGATACCGTTATTGATGTTGCCCCAACCGCAAATCGCGGAGATGAAATGTCTGTTATCGGGGTTGCAAGAGAGTTAAGTGCTTTATTTAACAAACCGTTAAAATTAAATAAGATTGAATGTGTGAATGATTTATCAACGGATAAATTTAAGGTTGAGATAAAAGATAATGACGTATGTAAATATTATTCACTTGCATTATTAAAAAATATAAAAATTAAACCGTCACCGGATTGGATGCAAAAAAGACTTGTTGCCTCAGGGGTACGCGCGATAAATAACGTTGTTGATATAACAAATTATGTGATGCTCGAATACGGATGTCCGATGCATGCTTTTGATTATGACAAATTAAACGGATATTTGTGCGTAAGACGTGCAAATGAGGGTGAAAAACTTGTTACATTAGATGGTGTTGAACGAACTTTGACAAATGATACTGTCTTAATTGCAACGGAAAAAGAAGGGGTATGTTTAGGCGGCGTATTTGGCGGTGCTAATTCTGAGATTGATGATAATACTACATCTTTAGCTTTGGAGGCTGCGTATTTCACCCCTGCAACTAACAGAAAATCCTCTCGCAGCGTGGGATATCGTAGTGAAGCAAGTGCAAGATATGAGCGCGGAATTGATATAGAATCAGTAAAGCCTGCACTGATGCGTGCTATGCAGCTTTTGACAGAATATGCTCAAGCTGAAGTTATCGGAGTTGTGGAAGATGGTCAAAATATGCTTGAACCGTTGGATATAACTTTGAGATACAATCAAATTAAACGTATTTTGGGTTGCGAAATTTCACCTGAAAGATGTGATACAATTCTTGAAAATTTAGGGTTTGAAAAATTAGGCGGAAATGATGCTGCCGCAAAATTTAGAGTTCCGAGTTTCAGGGCATATGATGTCACCCGTGAAATTGATTTGATTGAAGAAATTGCAAGGATAAACGGTTATGATAAGATTGCGCCGTCTTTGCCGAATAAATCTCAAACCCCTGTAATAACTATGGGTGAAAAAGTCATAAAAAGAGTTCATGAATTGATGTTATCTGCCGGTTTAACCGAAATTCAAACAAGTTCGTTAATCGGAAAATCATTATTGGATAAGTTTAAGATAACATATGATGATGAAAATGCAGTAAAAGTTCAAAACCCTGCAAGTGAAGAATATTCAATGCTCCGTCAAACTTTATCTGCAAGTGTGTTGAATTGTATGAAATATAATTTTGATAACGGTCAAAAAGTGTTTCACGCTTATGAAATCGGAAGAACGTATAAAAAATCAGGACAAGCTGATGAAAAATCTTCCGGTGTAAAAGAAACCCTTGTTTTGCAAGGCGTTTTGACAGGAGAAATTCAAAATTCAAAATGGCAAAACCCTGCAAAAACGGATTTTTACAGCGTAAAAGGTATTGTTGAAAATCTGTTTGAAGATTTGGAAATTGCAAGAAGGGTTAAAATTGTACCGTTGGCACAATCATCTTTAGCCTCTACTCATAACGTATTTCATCCGTATAGGACGGCAGTTGTTTTGCTTCTTGGCAAGCAGCCGCAGCCGATTGGATATTTCGGGCAGTTGCATCCGTCTTTAATTGAGAAATTAAAGCTAAATCAAGATGCTTTTATGTTTAAAGTTGACTTGGATGAAATTATAGCGGCAGTAAAAGAAACTGTTCCAAGATTTAAACATCTGCCGCAGTATCCTGAAGTTAAGCGTGATTTGGCGTTTATAATAAATGATGATGTAACTTATGATGATATTCAAAAGGTTATCAAGTCAGGTGTGAAACAAAATATATTTAAGGGTTCGGAAATTTTTGATGTTTATCAAGGTGAACATGTTGAACAAGGTTTTAAGTCTGTGGCATTTAGAATTAAAATGCAGGATGAAAATGCGACATTAACGGATGAAATTATCGAACAACAAATGACATCTGTTCGTGAAAAACTTCAAAAAGCTTATGCACAAATTTCTTTCAGAGAGTAATTGAACAAAAATATCTGAAAATCGTTTTATAAAGCGAGGGTAAGTATTATGAAAATTAATTTAAAAAACATAAATGTCATTCTGAGCGAAGGGGCCAAGATTCTTCGGGCTAAAGCCCTCAGAATGACGAAAGCGAAGAATCTCAAGGTATTTCAAATACTGGCAATTTTTATATTCTGTGTTTCTTTTGCTCTTTCAACATATGCAAAAGACGTTGTGCCTGTTCGGCCGAATGTTAATCAGGTGCAATCTGTCGGTCTTTATCAGGTTGGGAACGATATAAAGATATATCAAGAGCCGAATGAGGATTCTCTTATTTTGTATCGGGTTCGCTGGGATAAAGATAAGTTTTTCCCTGAAGAAATAGGGTTTGAAAGGTTTTTTGTAGTTTATCTGGAGAAAAAAGATTTGGCGCTTGTTGCGGTCACTGATTATGATGATGAATGGGTTGAAATTATTTATGATAATGTGACAGGTGACAAAGGTTGGATTAAAAAGGATGATCCGTATAAATTTATGACGTGGATTAATTTTTATAATTCATATGGAAGAAAATACGGGCTGAACTTATTAAAAAGTTCTCCGGAGTTTTGTAACAACATAAAAGCAACAATGGATGACGGTGCAAGAACTATTTCAACTATCAATCATCCTAAAAAGATTAATCTTAATATAATTCGCGGTAATTGGGCGCTTGTCAGTGTTATGGATTTAGATAGAACTCCAAAAACAGGATATGTCAGATGGCGCTCGGATGACGGTGTTCGCTACTTCTTCCCCTCTCTTAAATAGAAGAATTTCAAAATAGTTTTTCCTTTTGAATTTTTATAAATTTTCAATATGTTGAAAAGCTCATATACCCAGTGGTTATTTTTATCTTTGTATATTTTAAAGATGTTGTGTACAAGATAAACAGTGTTGTTATTTTTGTTTATGTAAATTTTTATTCTGTCCGGTATCTCAAATATTATGTTGTACTTCATATTCCATGAATTTTCGGAATAGTCCATAAATGTTTCATATTGGATGTAATCTTTTATTCTTTCAATATCGTATTTTTCTCTTAATTTTTTATATATTTTGTGCATTTCAATATAGTATCCGCGTTTAATTTCGGGGTCATCTTTTGCATTGCGCTTATACCAATACAAAACAGAGCGGATGTAATATATCAGCATAGGTTCTGTGAATTCTTTTCTGTGCGGAGATTTAAGAAATGCCTTATAGGCTTCTTCTCTGACTTTAAACATTTCCTTATATTTTTGTCTCAAACGAGTTGTGGTTTGTTCTTCATAAACTCTGTAATTGTACAAGGATTTATTTAAGATAGAAATGCTATTTGCCAACACTCTTGCTTTTATACAAAATGGCGTATCTTCCCCGTTACGTTGTTTTGAAAATTTAATCTTATTTTTTTTGATAAATTTCGTGTTATAAATTTGGCACCATGCAAATGTGCTTACAATACTTTTTCCTTCAATCTCCCAAGGTTTTATATCAGGATTGTCCAAAACGTGTTCAAACGGTTTGATTCTTTTATCTATAAGTTCGGTTTCTCCTGTTTCCTGATAATAATTAGAAAAATTAAAAATTACATAATCGTTTTTGTTTTTTGTAATTTGATTGTATGCCTCTTCAAAAGCTGTGGGTTCAAACCAATCATCTTGGTCAGAAAACATTATATATTCTCCCTTTGCAGCTTTTATACCTTTATTTCTGGATGCTCCTTGCCCTATGTTTATTATGTTATTGATGATTCTAAATCGTTTATCTTTTGCGGCATATTCTTTAATAATTTCCATTGAACTATCAGGAGTTCGGTCATTCACAAATATTACCTCAAAATCAGTGAATGTTTGGGCTAATATATGGTCGATACAATTTCTTAAATATTTTTCACCGTTATAAATCGGTATAATAAGAGAGATCTTAGGCATTATCCTCCTCCATAGAGCATATCAATTTTTTAAACATTTCATTAAGCGGGGTTTTTGCGCTCCATCCAAGAGTTTCTAATTTTTTAGTATTTAGGTTGATTTTTATTTCAGGGTTGTAGCCTCGGTTTTTGTTATCTATTTCAAATATAACTTTTGTATTTTCATTTTCAAGACTTTTTGCCATATCGTAAATGGAGATATAAGTATTTTTATTTGCGACATTGTATGCGTTATTGTTTTCTCCTTTTGTAAGTATGGTAAAAATTGCGCAAACAGCATCTGTTGTGTAGCAATACGAGCGTTTTGTATTACCTTTTGTATGGAGTATTATATTTCTTTTTTCAATAACACTTTTTGCAAATTGGGCAAAAACTCGATTATCTTCTTTTGTTACTCCTGCGCCAAAGGTTTGGGTAAGCCTTGCAATTTTGACAGGAATGGCATATTCACTTCCGTATGAAATACATAAATTTTCGCAAAGCCGCTTTCCTTCCGAATAGCTGGCTCTGGGCTCAAGAAAATTAATGTATCCGTAATCGTTTTCGCAGATTTCCTCTTTATCGGTAATTCCATAAACCTCAAGTGAAGACAGATAAACAAACCCAAGGCAATTTTTGTTTTTGGCAAATTCTAAAATATTTTTAGTGCCGTTCAGGCTTGTCATAATTGTTTCAACAGGTTTTTCAACAAAATCTTTTGAAGCTGTTGTACTTGCGCTATGGATAATATAATCGGCTTTTTGTGTTGTATTTATTTCATCTTGTATATCTTGTACTAAAAGTGTTAAATTATTATTTACCCCAAACATTTTCAAAGCTTTTTCTTTGTTTCGAACGAGAGCTAAAACATTGACATTGTACTTGGAAGCTAAAAGACTTTTTACGCAAAGGCTGCCGATAAGCCCTGTTGCGCCTGTTATAAGAACTGTTTTATTGTCAAAAACAGCCATATCAAATTGCTCAGTGATAGTTTTTGCATCCTGTTCGACAAATTTGTTCATTTTATTTTCCCACCCCGACAAGTCCAAAGGCATCCATATCTTCTCTGTAACGAATTAAAGCTCTTAAAATGTATAGATCTTCAATGGTTGTAATTTTTATATTGCCTCTGTTACCGTCAATCATAAAAGTTTTTTTGCCTAAAGTTTTAAATAATGTACAAGAATCAACAATATCCGTGTAATTCGGATTGGTCTTGCGCATTTTTTCATGTGCGTTTACAATTTCCCCAAGATGAAAAGATTGTGGGGCTTGTGCCGCGAAAGTGTCCTTTCTGTATGGTACATGTTTTGGATTTTGGTGATTTGTGCTGATTAAAATTGTTTCAAAACAAGAAGTACAAGTTATTGCGTTACCGTTTTGTTTTGCACATTCAATATTTTTGGATATAACATCCGGTGTGATATTTGGGCGAACACCGTCGTGAATTAAAACAATTGATTTGTTGTGATTTTCTTCTTGCGCAAGTTTAAGGGCGTTATATATAGAATCTTGGCCGGTTGCGCCGCCTTTGACTATTCCGGCGGTTTTGGTTATATAATAGTGTTTCACCAAATCAGACATATATTCATAATAATCAGGATGAATGGCAATATAGATTTTGTTTATTTCTTCGTGATTTTGAAATAATTCAAGCGTATGGATAATAATTGGTTTTTCGTATATTTTTAAAAATTGCTTCGGCAGTTGATTTTCACCGTTGGACATTCTCTGTCCTGTTCCGCCGGCAAATATAATTGCTATATTATTAATTTCTTTCATAATTACCACTCATTATTTTTTCTATTATATCAACAACACGCTCAGATGCATGTCCGTCTTCCATACAATCTTTTTCTACTAAGAAAATCTCAATTTTTTCTTTGTATTCTTTATAATCGAAATGTGTTATATTTTCAATAAGCTGATTATTATTTTCTGCAATCGGGAACGGGGTTGAAGATAGCGGATAATAAAATCCTCGTTCAATTTCATAATCACTTATATTTGCGGCGTAAATAAATGCAGGCTTTTTACTGAGCATAAAATCAAAAATACAGCTTGAATAATCCGTAATTGCAATATCCGCACTTACCAGCAATTCCTGTATATCAGGATAATTGTTTGCATTATAAGTATTTTTCAGTTCTTTAATTTTGTTATAATGTCTTTTTCTGAAGCTTGGGTGCATTCTGGATACAACAACCCAATCTCCTCCGAATTTTTCCTTTAATACCGGAATAAGTTTGGAAAATTCTATATTATAACTTGATAAACTTGTGGTGTCTTTAAATGTCGGGGCGTATAATAAAACTTTTTTATCTTCGGGAATAGAAAGAGCTTGGAGAACTTTTTTACGAATATTATTTTTCTCTTCCGCACTTTTGAAGAAAATATCATTTCTCGGGTGTCCTAATTCTTTAATCCCTTTTACATCCCAAAAAGCTTGTTCATAAATTTGAGATTCAAATTTGCTGTTAGATACCCAAATGTCAGTGGCTTTTGAGCTTTCACTGGCAAAATGTTCCCAATCCTGCTCATCCGTTAAAGTTTTTACATTTTTTTCGATTTTTTTAATCCCCAAACTGCCGTGCCAGGTCTGAATAAAAAATTGTTCCGGTTTTTTGATAAGGCCAAGTGCAAATTGCTTAGCAAAATGGTGGTTGGATATCCATATTTTTGCGGATGCAAGTTCTTTTATGAATTCTTTTGATTTATATTGTACAAAACGTATTCCTTGCGGAAAATCCCCTTCAAAATCATCAGGATATCCGTTGATTGCCCAAACAAGTTCATACGGAAGCTTTCTGTGTCTGATTTCTTCCAAGATATATTTGGGATTGCAGCCATATGATTTTCCCCAGTAATTCATGAAAACAATTTTATTTTTTACAACAGGAAGTTTTGCATAGAAAGTTTTTTCTTCTTCTGTTGCGAAAAATTTTTTATACACGGGTATTCCGAAAAGAGTGATTTGTTTATACGAGGGTTTGTTAACTATTGAAAATATTTTTTCAAATAATCGTAATTTTCTCACTGCAAAAACCTCTTAAAGTATCCAAAACTTTAAAGTTATACTATCATGAAAAAATATTCTTAGAAAGGTTTGGTTTGATTAAGCTTAATTCTTAAATCTCTGAAGCGGGCAATATCTTCCTGCGCTTTGCCGGAATCTTTGAACACGGCTTGAGATGTGGGGTGAACCATTAGAACATAATCCATATGGATTTCTAAGAAATTATACCTTC
>CAMOQI010000023.1 GCA_946622835.1 uncultured Candidatus Melainabacteria bacterium | reverse complement strand
AGAACAACCATTGACATAATAGCAGCCAAAACAGCAAGAATTATTTTTACACGGTTCTCAATAATTGCTTTTTTTGCCATATTTTCCGTCGTATTTACCACAATCGTCAAATCCGGATTGGTTCTATGCAGATAAAATACTGGTCTGTTTTTCTCTTCACCTATTTGTACCGGAGCATCTTCTATTTTTTTGTCAGGCAACAGATCTATCGTTTCTTTAAATACATCCGGAGTAAAATTATGAGAAGCAATAAGGCGATTATTATTATCCATAATATATATTTGTCTGTTATCATTTTTCAAAGACTTAAATAACTGTTTATCCCAATTATTTGCGCTATAGGTAATAACCAAAAATGAGCCGTCTTTCATTTGTGTCGAGAGTATAAGCTTTTCATTAGAATGAGCAGTATCAGTTAATTTCTCAAGCTCTTTGGGATTACGCACAATAACTATACTTTCACAATTTGGATATCTTCTGACGACATCTTTTATAAACTTTTCTTGCAACGCACGGGAAGGCAAATATTCCAATGAGTCCGCAATTTGAGCCAACGTAGTCTCACTTGTTTCCATAAAAAAATCTATCTCATCGGCAACCATACTGGCAACAAGTATTGCGGATTCTCTCAATTGATGCCTCACTGATTGCTGATTAATGTTATTGATGACAAATCCGCTTATTGACATAGGAATAACCACAGATATAAAAAATACTATTGCAATCTGTTCAATAATTTTTAATTTTTTTAACCCGTAGCTGTATTTTTTCATAACTATTCCTGAACAAACGGTGTCAATTTATACCCGACATTTGTTACCGTATGAAGATATTTTGGAATCTTCGCATTAGATTCAATTTTATTGCGCAAACCTCCAACATGAACCCTTAACATTCTAACATCTTCATTACTGTCATATCCCCAAACTTCGTCCAACAAGGTTGCCAAAGTTACAGGAGAATTAAAATGCTGCATAAGACAGTATAAAATTTCAAATTCAGTCGGAGTAAGTTTTACCCTGCGATTTACAATTATACATTCAAGTGACTCGGGAAATATTTCAATATCTCCACACTTTAAAACTTCATCTGAAAGGGGAGTTTCCTCAACTTCTACGGCATTACGTCTTAACAAAACACGTATTCTTAATAAAACTTCCTGAATATCAAACGGCTTCACTAAATAATCATCCGCTCCGCAATCAAATCCTGTTGTTTTATCATCAATTGTACCTTTTGCCGTAAGCATCAAAACAGGGACCGCAAGTTTTGCCTGTCTGATATTTTTACAAACCTCAAATCCGTTCATCTTTGGCATCATTACATCAAGCAAAATCAAATCGTATGCATTATTCAATGCCTTATTTAAGCCTTCAAAGCCGTCTTTTGCGCTATCAACAAAATAACCGCTGCTTGCAATATCAAACTCTAACAACTCTCTTATTTCATCATCATCATCAACTATTAAAATACGTTTTTGAACTTCTGCCATATGTTATGCACCCCTATTTTAACCAATTCTACAAAACTCTCCAAAAATTTTCAACAATTTATGAAGAAGTTAAAAGTTCCGTTTGCTAAACGAATCTATGAAGCTTTGCAATTTTCAAACCGAACATATTTTCTAAATCTATGTTATTTATTATGTTAGAAATTATGACCTCAGGCGAACACCCCGACAAATCACCATAATCCGGAACAGAGCCCAAAATTTGCACATCACAAAATTCTTTAATAATTTGAGCAAAATATTTTTCCTCAAGGTTATCAGAATTTTTTTCGTGTCTGTTAAGAATTACACCTTTCAAATTTACTTGCTCTGATTTTACATATTTTAAAGCACTTATTGCAAAATTAATAGAAGTTACCTTTGGATTAATAACAATAACAACAGGCACGGATAAAGCCTTAACCAAATCAAGCTCTGTTATATCAGGCAGAATAGGAGAAGATATACTGTTTGTCCCCTCAACAATTCCGCAATCCATTGATTTTGATAACTCTTTATATTCAGCACATATTATCCCGATATCAATTTTCAAATTATCCTCATAAGCACCCACAAAAGGAGATTCATAACTTGAAAGCATATATGTTGCAGCTACTTCAATATTTGGATCAATTCTTTTTATATACGCAACATCAGCAGAACTTTTTAAACCGTTTAAAGATATTGCGCCCGTTTGAATAGGCTTATACACGCACGTATTAAATGACAAACTTTGCATAGCAGCGGCCGCACCGGCAGCTATAAATGTTTTTCCCGTCTGCCTTTCCAATCCTGATACAAATACATTTAGCATACCTAAATCTTAACACGAGATTTTTATTTTGCAATTTTGGACAATACACAATAGCTCCTCGCCGTATTTTATCATCATAATTACTATGACTTATTGATAGAAAAATAAACCTCTTTAAGCCTCTTTTTAGTAATATGAGTATAAAGTTGAGTTGTCGAAACATCGCTATGCCCCAAAAGCTCCTGAACAACCCTTAAATCAGCTCCGTTCTCTAATAAATGTGTCGCAAAACTATGGCGCAACGTATGCGGAGTTACATGTTTATGAATCCTTTTCCCCTGTTTTCTTATAAAATTATACACATCCTGTCTTGTAAGCCGTTTGCCATCTTGTCTTATAAATAAATATTTATAATCACTAATATTATTTTTTAGCAATATAGTTTGCCTAAACTTTAAATATTTTTCCATAGCATCCTTTGCCTTTGTACCAAAAGGAACAACTCTTTCTTTTGAACCTTTTCCAATACATTGTACAAATTTAGACTTTACATCCACATTACTTACTTTTAAATCCACAAGTTCAGAAACTCTTAATCCGCATCCATACAATAATTCTACTATTAGACGCTCCTGTTTATCCAAATTCTCGTTCAACAAAATAAAATTAAGATCTTCAACCGTCATCACTTTTGGCAATCTTTTCGGAAGCTTTGGCCGCTCAAGGGTTTGTGTGGGGTTTTTTGAACTGAAATCATTTGCGCATATCCATTTAAAAAAACCCCTTATAGATGCAATTTTTCGAACTACACTTGATGGAGAGTAATGCAAATTCCTCAATTCAAGTATGTAAGAATTTATATCAGATCGTTCAATTTTATTAATTACTAATATCCCGCGATTCTTGCAAAAATCCAAAAAATTACTAAGGTCATTTTTATAAGCCTCGACAGTATTTTGTGAAAGCCCTTTTTCCACCAGTAAAAAATTTAGATATTGTGATAAAAAATCAATATTCATGTAAAAATTCCCGATTAGAATATTTATTGCGCCAAATTTGCAAGCTTGAACAAATTATCATCTTTTGTACCGCATTTTAAACCTGTCGGAATAAAAAGTTCTTTATATCTTTCAACAGCATATCTGTCTGTCATTCCGGATATATAATCCGTTACCACTCTTGGAATTTTTATATCCGAACAGATTTTCATATCTTGGAGCATATTACTATAATAATTATACAAATCTCTTATAACCCCGCGAGCTTTATTCTCTTCAAGCTTAGCGGTCGAGGTATCATTATAAACATTATCAAACATCCATTTCCTTAATTTGGTTGTATAAGCCCAAGCCTCATCACTCATAGCAATATCTGCTTTACCGGCAGAATTATTAATTATTTCATGAATCATTTTGCTCAACCTTTTACTCTGAACGGGAGAAAAATATTCTATACAATCCTTAGGTAAATCATTTTCGGAAATTACACCTGCCCTTATAGAATCTTCAATATCATGATTTATATAAGCAATTTTATCCGCGAGCTGAACAACTTTCCCCTCGGGAGTAGTTGGGGTATAACCCCAAGAATGTGTCATAATACCTTCTATCGTTTCTTGGCAAAGATTAAGATGCTCTATAATTTCTACCACACGCACACTTTGAATATTATGATTAAATCCACCCGGCACAAGCTCATCCAAAACACCCTCTCCGCAATGTCCAAAAGGAGTATGACCCAAATCATGACCTAAAGCAATTGCTTCTACCAAATCTTCATTTAAATCAAGCGCTCTGGCAATTGAACGTCCTATTTGAGAAACTTCTAACGTATGGGTAAGCCTTGTTCTAAAATGATCGTCAAACGGTGATAAAAACACCTGAGTCTTATGTTTTAAACGTCTAAATGCCTTTGAATGAAGTATTCTGTCTCTGTCTCGCTGGAAGTCAGTACGCATATCCGACTGTTGTTCAGGCAGCTTTCTCCCTTTGGAATTTGCAGATTTTGTCGCAATATCACTTAAAAACTTAAACTCACGTTGTTCCAACTTTTCTCTAACATTCATAGCAGATTCTCCATCTAAACAATTTTATCAAAAAACCTGCGTCTATGTATACTTTGTTTAGAGGAAATTTTAATCCGGATTAACTTTCAAATATTTTTTAACATACGACTTAACTACTTTGTATGTATTTTTATAAACTTTTGTTATTTCATCCTTATTTCCGTCGTCTTTACCGAGAGCATAAGCAAATAACTGAGCAAAAACCTCCGAACGGAAATGATCAGCCAATTCCACTTCATCAAGACTAACTCCGTCGGATATATCTATTTCATCCGGAGTATAATAACTTTTAATTTGATCATTTAGGAATTCCTTGAGGTTTTTTTCGTCTTTACCTAAAGCCGTAACATCTTTTCTCCAAGCCTGTTTATACTCCTTACTGTCACTTAAATCCTTGGTAAGATGGTATTCTATTAGGATATCTTCTTGCTCCGATGTTAAATCATCTTCCATATGAAATTTTCTGACTTTTTCAATTAAATCTTTATCTTTAGGTCCGTAATAATCATCAAAACAATGTCCGATTTCATGCATTACCGTACTTTCAATAAACCTTGAAGTCATATTTTTACTGAATATACTCTGTGCAGGATCAATTTCAAAAGTTTGAATAACAATACCTTTTTCTCTATCTATTTCAGTAGGATTTGATGCACCCCAAATACCCGTATTCTCATTGGAGGTTTTGAGCAATCGCTTAAACGGAGTATCCGGTTTTAAATCTTTAAAGGTTTCAACAACGCTAAAGGTGAAACCGTTTATAAAGTTTCCGTTGCTCCCTGCTTTTTTCACAAACTCTTCTACCGTATTTTTTACGGCATTTCTTGCTTTCAGTGTTGGACCATTATAATATTCAAATGATATATTATTCCCTATTTTTTCTCCAGGCATAAATCCCCCGTTTTATATATAAAGTATTTTTTTAGAAAAAATTGCCTAAGGAAAAATTTTTATTTACTTTTTGATTTATATTCTTTCAACTTTTTATCTCCCCATTCACCTATTCTGTTAAGAATAAATGTTGATAAAGAACCTACGATCAAGGATTTTGAGCCGGCAAATAATTTGGCATTACAATAAAGTGATACTCCGATACCGGCTAATGCAGGGAATCCGTATTTTAAAGCTATAGATTGTCTTTGGTCGTTATCTTTTGATCTGCCGAGATGATAACCCAAAACTCCGACAGAACCAAGAATTGTCAATACATCAGTAGGCGCAGAACCCAAAGCTAAATCCCTTAACTTACTCATATAATCCTCTGACTCAATTTTTATTGATTCGTCTAAGGATTTCACCGCTTTTTTATACGCACTTTCAACTATGGCGTAGCGTTCATCCGGAAGTATTTTTCTGTAGATTTGCAAAATCTCTTCAACCTTTCCGGGAGTATAATTTGAGATTATATCGCTTAATTCGTCTATATTCTTAATCAGAGCCTCTCCGTCTTTTTGTTTTAAAGGTGTATTGTCCATAAAGATTTCAATATCTTTTTTAAAGGTAGAAATTTTTTCTAAAATTTCTTGTTTTAGTTGAACATCCTGAGCCGAACCCGACAAATATTTTTTTATATCACCACGGACAGATGCAATTTTTGAAATATTATCCGAATCCTTATACCCTAAAATCTTGACAATATCCATAATTTTATTGTTAGAATCTGCCAAAACATCAGATAAATTGTGCGATATAAAGTTTCTGTGTGATTTTAAACTCTTTTGTATATCAGATTTTTCAGCAACCAAGAAAGATTCTGCAATAAAGGTTTTAAGGGTATCGACTGATGCAAAAATTTTCATACTCCTGAAATTTTCATATAAATCTTTTACTGCTTTTTTCATCCTCAACTGACGATTATTCAAAGCCGACTGCCCAAAATTGTCACTATAATGTTTTAATATGTCCGTATTATATTGTCTTATTTTCTCCATCCATTGAGATTTAGACATCGCAACCCCACCAATTTCAATAATCTGTTCAGGATTCAGTTCGCGAGTTGTATATTCATATGCTGCACTTTGAACATCGGCATCCTTGATTTTTTCAATAGTCGAACTATAAGATTTTTCTACTGTACGTTTTCCGATTTTGGCGAAAACTTTTGTTATCTTCTCGTGAATTGATTCAGTAAAACGAGTTGCGGACATAAATTTTTTAAATAAAACATCTTTAAAGGATGTAAAGTTATTAATCATTTCTGCCCTGCCTAATGCATCTTCTGTCATATTCAAAAGGTATAACATAACTTTATTTGGAGTTGCACCAGTATTCATTTTTGATGACAAGATTTTACCCTCGAGATATTTCTTTATCTTTCCAAACCCTTTTGCCATCCCCTTAGGACCGCCTCCCAAAAACATAAAAATTCCAATCGCCGTAAATACTGTCGCACCCGCGATAGATAGACCTATAAGCTTTGTGTTATTCGTTTTTCTTGCCTGTTCAGGTGTTATAAAAATTTGTTTTATATCAGAAACATAAAAATTATCTCTCACTTCATTATTTTGAGCAGGCAGCCAAAAAGCTCGCTGATTCACCTTTCCTAATCGCGAATCGGCAAATCTTTCCACATTGTTATTCTGAACACTAGATACAGATTTATTCATAACACACTTGCCTACAAGTTTATTAAGTAAAAATGCTCATTAAATTTGACTAAATCAAATCATTTTGTAAAGATATTTTACGCAATGCCTTCTTGTCTTAAAAACTCTATATCTATCTGCTTTGCAACCTCAATTGACGAATTTTTCGCCGACAACAACTCTTTAACTTCCCCTAAGCCGCTAATATGCTCAATGCGAGCATCAGAATCGTATAATAACTTTTCTATATGCGAAACAATATTTTTACAAGTCGCCTTATGCTGTACCAATTCAGGAACAATAATTCGCCCCGCAATAATGTTAGGCAAAGAAACCATTTTTATGCAACGAACCAATAGATATATCCAATAAAATATTTCAGGACCCTTGTACGCGATAATCATAGGGGTTTTATATAAACTTGCCTCAAGCGCCACAGTCCCTGATGCCAAAATTAACGCATCCGCAACAGATAAAAGCGCCTGATTTTCACCTTTTATCACAGGAATATCACAGTTAGCACCCAAATATTTTTCATAAACCGCATCCGACAAATTCGGAGCCTGCGAAAAGCAGAATTGCAAATCCGAATGTTTTGACCTTAATTCATCAGCAGACTCTTCAAAAAGCTTCATCAAATTCTTAAGCTCAAACTCCCTTGAACCGGGGAAAACTGCGACAAGTTTTTTATTAACATCAAGGTTATGGGCGGCAAAAAACTCATTTCTGTCAGCCTTTGCAGGAAGCTGCGATACTAAAGGATGTCCGCAATAATGATTGTCTATACCATACTGAGCATACAAACCTCTTTCAAATGGGAAAATGCTCAAAACTTTGTCCACATATTTTTTTATAAGCTTAATTCTATATTTTCTGCTTGCCCAAACTTGCGGCGGAATATAATAAAAAATCTTTATTCCCGCCTTATGCAAAAATTTTGCAACAGATAAATTAAACGCACCATAATCAATCAACAAAACTAAATCCGGTTTATACTCATCTTTCAGATATCTTACAAGAGATTTACCCAACTTATAATGATCTATTAAAATTTTAGGAGAAATCCCCATAGCAGACATCTTAGAATGGTTGGAAAAAAGCTTAACCCCTTGGGCTTCAAGATTAATTCCGCCAATTGCCTCAATCTCAACATCAGGATTTATGGACTTCAATTGCCTGACAACATTAGCTGCATGCATATCACCGGAATATTCACCCGTAATAATAAACAATCTCTTTTTCATACAAATATTATACACAAAAGAAAATCAAATAAAATCCCTATCGAACCTTCCAAGGATAATCCTTCGGTATCTTCCAGTTATTTTGCTGAATGTATGCTGCACAAAAAGTTCCGTTTACAAAACATCCGTAATTTACACTATGTTTAATATGAGCAGTCAAACGAGCGTGGGGGGGGGATAAATATATTGTTCCCTCCCCACTGGCGGGGGGGGGTTA
>CAMOQI010000022.1 GCA_946622835.1 uncultured Candidatus Melainabacteria bacterium | reverse complement strand
TGTACGGACTTATAAAAATATTGCTATGAATACTTTTCACATATTCATCAACTTCCGGAGATTTACCGCTTAGAATAACATCACTAAACATAGGATATTTATATCCGTCATTAAATTTACTTCCGGTGATGCGGCGATACTGTTTGCTGTCAATATTTTTTGGAGTATATGTGCCGTATTGACCTACTATATTATCCAAGAATTGGCCTGAATTGTATTTTTCTCCGGTTATGTATCCAAAAGCACCACCCATATCTTGGGCATAGTCTGTTCTTAACAGCCCGTTGCTATCTGTCCAAACATTCTCATGTTCAACAGGTCCCCAGCTGTTATCATGGAAAAGGGCTTCCTTTTCGTGAATTTTACCATCGATATCTTTTGTGGTTACGGATTTAATATCTGTGATATATTGTGCGTGATATGCAGGAGATTTATCATCAACGGAAGTTGATGAAATTCCTGAATATGGCATGGATTTAATCTTATTTAATGCAAGTTTTGTATTTTCCTCAATATAATATGGTCTATCTGTCATATGCTCAATTATTTTTGCCATTTGTCGACTTCGCAGACCGCTATCGCCTTCGCTTTTCACATATTTGTGTCCTGTCCTCACACCAATATCACGATAAAGTTCGCTTAGCGGTTCTTCAATAGCTCTATATTGGAGGTTAAGGGCTCTGGTTGTTTCCTTGTACCAAGAATTTATATTTTGTTCAATTTGTTTTAATATAACTTTTTCTTCAGGGCTGAATTGTTTTAATTCTTTGGGTAAGTCTTTGAATTTTACGGCTTTGCCGTTGTAATTTTTCAAAACATTTGAAATTTTACTAAATTTATTCTGAAAATGCCTCAAATGTTTTTCAGAAACAATTTTACCGGAATCTTCCATCAATTTTATGAGAATTTCTTTATCAATGACCGTGTTTAATATCTCTCCGTTTTTACTTTTTACCTCAAGTGCATTTTGCAAGGCGGTTGTCATGGCAGAAACTTTATTGAAATTCTCTCCGATTAAGTTATATGCCTTTAAAGTCTCTTCTATCGGTGCATTTGATTCAAGTCCGTTCATAAGATTAAAACCTGCAATAATGTTTGGTTT
The DNA here is from genome assembly GCA_946622835.1 of uncultured Candidatus Melainabacteria bacterium. Classification (GTDB taxonomy): domain Bacteria; phylum Cyanobacteriota; class Vampirovibrionia; order Gastranaerophilales; family Gastranaerophilaceae; genus Zag111. The sequence continues at coordinate 7,318 of CAMOQI010000022.1, read as the reverse complement.
TTTGTTAACAAATAAAGCTTCATAAAGATTTTGAAAATCCTCTACAAATTCTTGCATTTGATTCTTATACCCTAATGCATTAAAAATCCTTATATAAGTTTCATTTGTACAATTTTTATCTTCAAGCATTTTAATAAAACTATCTAAAACTAACAGTATTTCTTTGGCATCAGGCTCCATTTGCAAATCTTTTGCAAGTGCTGTCAGTATCTCCTCATCTTTATCAATGATTGCATCGTGCATCGCTTTGAGATTATTTTCAAGGACTTTTCTTCTGTCAACGTATAATGAAGCTTTGTAGAATTCATCCATTAAATCTGTCATAATATAGTCAAGTGTTTTGAGATTTTCTTCCAAAGCTATCTTCAATATTTCAGGATCTGCTTCTGTTTGAAAATTCTTTGCAAGCCCTTGAATAAGTTCGGGGGATAATTTTGCTTTTTGAAGTTGTGTTTTGGTAATATTATTTTCTCTCAATTCATCCTCGCTCATAGAAGCTATCTCAAGTTTTTTAATAAGAGATTTCATATTATCGGAAATTCTTGATTCTCTGTCGGGGATTTCATAAATATTAAGCATTTCTTCCATTAAATCCGGAATATACAACTTCATAATCATTTGGGTTCTATATGCCGCTGCAGCTTTATATAACAATTTTGCACGATTTAGTTCTTTTGTTCGACTTGAATGCCCTGATATATCATCGGCAAGTTTAGTCGTTTGCAAGACTAAATCCACAATTTCCTGACTGTTTTTGTTAAAGGTTTTATTATTTTTATCCGGCAGCGCAATAGATAAAAATGCTTTCATCTTTTCAAGTTTCATATCAAACGATTCATTTGGTAAGAATATGAAACTCTTCCTGTAATCATTTATTTGTGAGGCTTTGTCAGAATTTTTTATTTCTAAATTTTTTAAATCAGAAATTATTTGTTGGCGTTTTATGACATCGATGTTCGGTGAAATTTCTTGAATCAAATGAGAAATTCGTTTATTGTATTGCTTTATTGTATCAAGCTTTTCTTGCTTTGTTTGTTCATTTATATTCTTTTCATAATCCTTTACTATCATCCGTTTTTTATAGGATTCCAAGATATCTTTGGACTTTATTAGAGCGCGGAAATAGTCGTGATTGTTTGTCATTTCATCTGAAATGTTAGGCATAAGATGAGAATCTTTAAATGTATCAAAGAATTGTTTATCAAAAGGATTATAAACTCCGACAGGATTGTTGTTTGAGAAATCTGTGTCAGCAATATTCATCCAATAAAGAGCGGATGTATCTATAATTCTGTACCCTTGTGAAAGAGCATAGTCAAAATCTATAGATATTTTGGGGATAGGAATCTTCGTTCCGCTTCCGAGTTTGGTAATATCATAAACCATCATATCAGGGCTGTTATCTAATTCAGATAAAATTATATCGACATAATTTGCCTTATCTTCATATGCCAAATTTTTTCGACAAATTGATATTGCCGCGCACATTCCATGTTGACCTTGGTCTACCGCTTTAATATTAGGGATTTTGGATTCCGGTGTATCAATTACTATATCGTTTACTATTTCAGCAAGAGCTTGTGTTTTCTTATCTTGTAGTTGTTCATTGATGTGATATTCATCACTCATAAAATAGTTTAAACGCTTTAGGATGTACAGTTTTTGGGTATTGGGAACTTCTGACGAAATTATAAAATAATCCAGATTTGAACCTAAATTTCGAATGTTTTTTGTTGGAATTTTTTCAAGCTCTTTTAAATCCACTTTTTCCAACAGAGAACTGCGCAAGCGTATAATTTCTTCTTCCGTTTCGGTAAGTGGTTTTATCTCGGATAATTTTTGAACTTTTTCAGTTAAATCTTTTTTTACTTCTAACGGCAAAGAAACCAAAGAGATTTCGATTGCCTTGTTGAGTTTTGCATGCCAATTGTTGTAAGGTTTTTTACCAAGGTCAATATTTGTACCATATTTAAGGTTTTTAGATACATCTATTAAAAATTCAACATTATCTTTGTCAGAAATTTTGGCAAGATTATCTATTGCCTGATTTATCCTGCGTTGGTTTATAATATTCAAACTATATTTATTATCCTGTTTTAATTGTTCAACGGTTTTTCTGTCTTGTCTTTGACCTTTGAAATTTGTTGAATCAACAGAGAATATTTTCATCAGATATGAATCCCCATATGATTTATAGGGATTTAAATGCACGTCAAACAAAAATTTGCCATGTATTTTAAAAAAAATTTACATAACTTATATCGCGTATAAATTTTTATAAAAGCGAATTGGAGACACAAATTTTACAAAAGTTCATATCTTCTATTTTTTTTCAAAAGTGATATAATCAAAATAGTCGTTTGAGTTATACAAAATTCAAGTGCGTTGTATAACCCGTATTATTAAAGTTAGGAGGAAATTATGGAGAACTTTAAAAAGTACTTGGTTGAATTCATCGGAACATTTTTCCTTGTATTCACGATTGTAGCAACTGCACTATTAGGCGGTGAAGGTGTAATTGCACCTTTGGCAATTGGTTTTGCTTTGATGGTTATGGTATATGCCGGCGGATATGTGTCCGGCGGACATTACAATCCGGCTGTTTCTTTAGCTGCTGCCGTTCGCGGAGCTTTGGAATGGAAACAATGGATTCCTTATGCATTATTCCAAGTTGCAGGCGGCGCATTAGCTGCTTATGTTGCTACATTACTGCCGGGCGCAACTCAAGCAAGCGGCGGATGCTTTGAAATGACAAATGTAATCGTTGCTGAAATGTTATTTACATTTGCTCTTTGCTATGTTGTATTATTCACTGCAACATCTAAAAAAACTGAAGGCAATTCATATTATGGTCTTGCAATCGGTTCTACCGTAATGGTAGGCGCTTTTGCTGTTGGAGGAATCTGCTTGGGCGCATTCAACCCTGCTGTAGCTGTTTCTGCTATGATTTTTGGCGGTGCTGTATGCTGCAAAACTGTTTTGGCAACTATTTGTGCAAACCTTGTTGCCGGTGTTCTGGCAGGTTGTGTCTACAAATATGTAAATGAAGACTAGTTTTGAAATTATAACAATTTCAAAGGCGGAATTATTTTAAAATAATTCCACCTTTTGTTTTCTTATACATTTCTTGTAACGGTTCTGTAATATTATTCATGTCGAGGGTTGAAAAGGTTTGAAAACATCGTTATAATATTAATAGCAGTTAAAAATACTGTATTTTTGTTCATTTTTTAGAATGGAAAGGGGTGACGAACCCCTTTCTTTTTTGGCTGTATGCACTCAATTTTCTCTTAAAATTTCCCTAAATTGCATCAATATTTTAGAAATTTTTTCAGCTTTGTTTATTATCTTTTTTAATCGTATTTTATCTATATCGCTCAAATTCATATTGCGTAATATTGGTGTTTCACAAAATTCTATTATATTATTATTCCTATTACATAAGTGTAATGATTTTATATAAGAATAACATTAACATTACATATATGCAACAAGTTGACAAAGAAAATCTCAAAAAATTAGGAAAAAGGATTAAACAAGCCCGTATTGTAAAAAGCAAATCTCTGAATAAGTTTGCATTACAAAATGGTTTTATCACTCCTGCAACATTGAGCAGAATAGAAAACGGGTTAGTAGATTTAAAATTTTCTACATTGTTAAAAATTTCTCATATGCTTAAAATTCAGCCGTCGCAATTGATAAAAAATATTGATTTTAATTATAATTTTGATGATGAATAAAATTATTTAACCGCCTTGAAAAATTCATTTGCTATAAGCTGAGAGTAACGGTCTTTTTCGTTCGCGGAAACTAAAACCTTATCTTTACCTTCAGAATCTTTTGCAACAGAAATTATTCCGCCGATTTCACCTATGGGAAGCTTTTTCACTTTGGCTCTGAATTTGACATAAGGAATTTCATGCCCGTATGAAGTCATTGAGCCTTTATCTGTTACGCTGAAATCTTCTATTGCCATTGACTGATATTTAAAATTACTCAGTGCTTTTTTTAACCTGTCTTCTGCATCAACAGCTTTGATATCGTCTTGTGTAATAATAGTTTTTTTACCCGAATCAATAACAACCATTTTTTGTCCGGAAGCCTTATGCTCCGCCAAAACAGCGTTATATCCCAAAATCCCTGCAGCTTTTTCTATTTCAAATTCCTGATTTATTTTGGAAAAATCTCCGACTTTTTGCGCCCTTTCAAGTATTACATCATGGCTTGGATGAAAGAAATTATGTATGCGATTTTTAATAAAATCATTTCCGCCAAATGCCATAAAACCTACTACAATAACGGTTAAAAATATTGATCTTGTTACGTTTTTTAAACAACCCATGTTGAAATCCTCTTGTTTTTATATAATTATATTATAGTATGAGCAAACCTGAAATCAATTTTGTAAACAGTTGGGAAGTTAACATTGATGATGTAACCCCTGTTATGCAACAGTATCTCAAAATAAAACAGGAAAATCCCGGGGTTTTATTATGGTACAGGCTTGGTGATTTTTACGAAACTTTTTATGAAGATGCCGTTACAATGTCTAAAGAATTGGAATTGACATTGACCGGTCGAGATTCGGGTGCTAAAATGGGCAGAATTCCGCTTGCGGGAATTCCTGCGAAAGCCGCAGACGCTTATCTTGAAAAATTGGTACAAAAAAATTATAAAGTTGCAATATGTGATCAATTAGAAGACCCCAAATTTGCAAAAGGGCTTGTTAAAAGAGGTATCACGCGTGTAATTACACCGGGAACTCTTATTGAAAGTAATTTACTTAATCAAAATTCAAACAATTATATTTGTGCGATATATAAAGATTCCAAAACCGATTTATACGGGTTTGCATACACGGATATTTCGACAGGTGAATTCAGAGTAACTCAAATTACTTTGGATTTGCTTTTATCAGAACTTGTCAGAATAAGACCCTCAGAAATAGTAGCACCTGCTTTGAAACAGGAGATTAAGCCGTTTCAAATAGTTCCGGATGAAGTTGTGAATTTACCTGAAGAAATTACAAAAAAATATACTTGTTCAAAAATACCGGAATCCGTTTTTGAACCGAGTTTTGCAGAAAATAATTTAAAAACCGTATTCAAAACTCAAAGTTTGGAAAGTTTTGGATATTCAAAATATAAATTGGGATTTAGAGCTGCAGGAGCGTTATTATCTTATATTTGGGAGATGCAAAAGGGTAATATGCCAAAATTTGAAAGAATAGAACCTTATGAAATTTCTGAATATATGATATTGGACGACTCAACCAGAAAAAATCTTGAGTTAACAGAAACTTTAAGAGAAAAAAATAAATACGGTTCTTTATTATGGGCAATAGACAGAACAAAGACAAATATGGGAGCAAGACTTTTAAAAAGCTGGATATGTCAGCCGTTGAAAAAAGTCCAAGATATTACAGCCCGACAAGATGTTGTAACGGAATTGGTCGAAAATGAAGATGTCCGTTTTTCGTTATCGGAAGCGTTGGAAAATGTATATGACATTCAACGTTTAGCAACCCGTATGAGCAACGGTTCCGCATCTCCCAGAGATTTTATAAGTTTGAAGCTGTCATTAAATGTGTTGCCAAGGTTGTTTGCACTTACTGAAAATATGAAAAATGATATTTTCTCAGATGTTCGCGAATATCTTGACTCTTTGGAAGAGTATTCAACAATGATTGAAAACACTATTGTTGAGAATCCGCCTATTGTGATTAAAGAAGGCGGGATTATTAAAGAAGGTGTGAGCGGAGAACTTGATTATTTTAGAGATTTATTAACCGGCGGAGAGAATTGGTTGAAGAATTTTGAAGAAACCGAAAAAGAAAAAACCGGTATAAAAACTTTGAAAGTCGGGTATAATAAAGTTTTTGGGTATTATATAGAAGTTACTAATACAAACTTAAATTTGGTTCCGTCGGAATATATAAGAAAACAAACTCTAACGGGCGCGGAAAGATTTATTACAGAAGAGCTTAAAAAACATGAAGATGATGTTTTGTCTGCAAAATTTAAGTCAACAGAACTTGAATATAAAATGTTTACGGATTTTCGCGAATATTCAAAGGAATACGTGTCAAATATAAGACAGATAGCCCAAGCGATAGCAAAAGCAGATGTGTTGAACTCATTTGCAAATGTTGCGGTTGAAAATCATTATTGTAAGCCGCAAGTAGATGATTCTGATGATTTGATAGTAAAAAACGGGCGACACCCTGTTTTAGAAAAAGTTTTGCCGCTGGGGGAATACGTATCAAATGATTTGGAATTAAAATCAAACTCTGTTGATACAACTCAATTTATGATACTGACAGGGCCGAATATGGCAGGTAAATCTACATATATGCGCCAAAATGCCTTAATTCTTATTTTGGCTCAAGTTGGCTCTTGGGTTCCTGCTGATGCTGCAAAAATAGGGATTGCAGATAAGGTTTTTACAAGGGTCGGCGCAAGCGATGATTTAACGTTGGGTCAATCGACTTTCATGGTTGAGATGATAGAAACTTCTTTAATATTAAACTCTGCAACCGAAAAAAGTTTTATATTATTGGATGAAATCGGACGCGGGACAAGCACTTATGATGGAGTTGCGATTGCTTGGTCCGTTGCTGAATATATTGCAACAAAAATAAAAGCCCGTTGCATTTTTGCAACTCACTATCATGAACTTAATGTTATGACAAAGACTTATCCACAGATAAAAAATTATAGAATAACAGTGGCGGAACAAGATGGTGAAATAGAATTTTTGCGCAAGATTGTGCAGGGCGGAACAAGTAAAAGTTATGGTATTCAGGTTGCAAAAATGGCGGGATTGCCCTCCGCTGTTATTAAACGTTCTCAAGAATTGATGACAAAGATGCAAAAAGATTTTTCTAATAATCTTGCAACCCGCAAGAAAAATTCCGAAAATGAAGATGAGCTTCCGCAGTTGTCATTATTCGGATTGTAAAGAATTATAAATAAATGGCAAAAATATTAATTTTAGTGTTTTAATACATTCGTTAAGGAGCGTGAATATGAAGGTAGGATTCAGCACAATAAGTTTTAAATCACAGCAAGTTCCAAATCAGCAGGATAATGCACCTGCAAAATCTGCAACAGCACAAGAAGTTGTGCCGCAGGCTCAAGAGAGAAAATCTTCTGCCGTCAATGAAAAAATTGCAAATGTTTGGAAATTTTTTGCATCGGTTGATCAATTAACAAGGTCTTATTTCAAAGGAATCATAAACGGCATTATCACAGGAGCCGGAGTATTTGCTGCAGCTTGGGCATTTAGAGCATTGCCAAAAGCATTTGCAAAAGGCGAA
>CAMOQI010000021.1 GCA_946622835.1 uncultured Candidatus Melainabacteria bacterium | reverse complement strand
AATTTCGTATCTTCGTGAAAATATTGGATTTGATGGAGTAATAATTTCTGATGATATGGTTATGAAAGGTGTTGCATCCTTTGGAGAAGCTGAAGCTTGTATTTTGGGAATAAAAGCGGGGTTAAATATGTTTATTTATCGTAGTGGTGATAAAAGTACGGTAAATATTATTGAACAGGTTTATAAAAAAGCGCTTAAAGATACGGAATTGAAGGATAAAATTGAGGGGTCTTTTGAGAGAATAGTTTTATTAAAGAAGAAATACGGTCTTTTGTAATTGCCCTTAACATACTTGCGAAAATATACCAAAAATTATAATATTATGAAAAAGGGAGAGTGTATGAATTTAGAAAATATAAAAAAAGTTGACCCGCAAGTGGCAGAGCAAATAGAACTTGAATTAAAGCGTCAGCAGGAAACAATTGAACTTATTGCAAGCGAAAATTGTACATCATTAGCGGTCATGGAAGCTTGCGGTAGTGTTTTAACCAATAAATATGCCGAAGGCAAACCCTATAAACGTTATTATAACGGCTGTGAACACATTGATGTTATTGAAGAATTGGCTCAAAAGCGGGCATGTGAACTTTTTGGGATGGATCATGCAAACGTTCAGCCCCATAGCGGTGCGCAGGCAAATATGGCTGTATTTATGGCAACAATGCAGCCGGGGGACAGGGTTTTGAGTATGGATTTGTCAAACGGCGGACATTTGTCACACGGTTCACCTGTTAATTTCTCGGGATTGTATTATGACGTAAAAAGCTACGGAATAAATGATTACGGGGAAATAGATTACGAAGATGTGAGACAAAAGGCTTTAGAGCATAAACCGAAATTAATTATTTGCGGAGCAAGTAATTATTCAAAAATTATTGATTTTAAAAAGTTCAAAGAAATCGCAGATGAAGTTGGCGCCTTATTATTGGCGGACATTGCGCATATTGCAGGTCTTGTGGCAGCAGGAGAACATCCGTCACCTGCACCATATTGTGATTTTGTCACAACAACCACTCATAAATCTTTAAGAGGTCCAAGAGGTGGGATTATTATGTGTAAAGAGCAATATGCCGCCGCAATTGATAAAGCTGTGTTCCCGGGGCTTCAGGGCGGACCTTTGGAGCATATTATCGCAGGAAAAGCTGTTGCCCTTTTAGAAGCTTCCAAGCCTGAGTTTAAGGAATATGCAAAACAAATTGTTAAAAATGCAAAGGCTTTGGCGCAAGGTTTAATGGATGAGGGAATGGACATTGTCGGAGGAATGACAGAGAATCATTTAATGACGCTTGATTTGCGAAAAACGGGCAAAACAGGTAAAGATATGGCAAATGTATTAGAGCGCGTAGGGATTACCGCTAATAAAAATACAGTGCCAAATGATCCTCAATCTCCGTTTGTAACCTCAGGAATAAGACTTGGAACTCCCGCAGTTACAACAAGAGGGTTCAAAGAAGAAGATATGACTGAAGTTGCAAAAATTATTGCATCTGCAATATTTTCATCGGATAATGAAATAGGATTGAATAATTTAAGGCAGCGAGCTTTAAAATTGTGTGAAAAATATCCGCTTTATAAATAGATTGTAAAGGAGAATAACTATAGCTATCAACTTAGCACATTCGCATATAATCGGTTCGGTAATAGCCTATATTTTCGGGGTATTTCTTGTTCCTTTGGTTATAAATTTTTCTAAAAAAGAAGGGCTTGTTGATCTTCCAAACGACAGAAAAATTCATACAAAACCAATATCAAGAATAGGCGGGGTTGCTATTTGGGCAAGCACAATGCTGACGTTTTTGTGTTTGGTGTTAATGAGTTACTATCCTTATGGAAAGTTAGTTTCAGGGATTTTGTTGGGAAGTTCATTAATGTTTTTGCTCGGGTTGATAGATGATATATACGGTCTTGGTGCAAAATTTAAGCTTTTGATACAGGTTTCTATTGCAACAATTGTATATTTGTTGGGTGTTCAAATAGAGAGTGTGCCGTTTTTTGGCGGGATTAATTTGGGTTGGTTTTCGTATCCGATAACATTGCTTTGGATTGTCGGAATTTCAAATGCACTTAATTTTATAGATGGTGTTGACGGGCTTGCCGGCTCTGTTATTACGGTAAATGCGATTACTCTTGCTATACTTGCAATTACTTTGTCTCCTCCAAATCCGATTAGTGCGTTAATTGGATTTATTTTGGCAGGTTCAATGCTTGCGTTTTTGACTTTTAATTTTAATCCGGCAAAAATATTTATGGGAGATAGCGGAGCGCTGTTTTCCGGATTTTTGCTTGCAACAATCTCTATAACCGGTGTTATGAAGGTTGCGACTTTGGCTATTTTGTTGCCGTTTGTTGTTCTTGCGGTGCCTATTATGGATATCACATATTCTTCTATAAGAAGAATATTCAAGGGTCAATCTCCTTTTGTGGCTGATGCTGAGCATATTCATCATAAATTACTGCATGCCGGATTTTCGCAGAAAAAAACTGTTGTAATATTGACCTCGGTTGCCATTTTGGCCGGTGGGCTTGCTTGTCTTTTTGCAAGCTATAATGCTATAAAATATGATTTCTTCTTAACTTTGGCGTTTGTGGGGATAATGTTTTTATTGAATTTTGTCAGGGTATTGACAAAAAAATAATTTTTATGTATAATACGTATTGCAAATTTAGAATTTGATTACTCAGTTTTGTTGAGGTAGTTTTTGAAAGCCGATATGAAATATTTAAGTGCAAGTTCTAACATAAGACTCAATTAAGTCAAGTACTTAATAATAGGATTGTTGTAAAAACATAAGGAAAAGGACTATGCCGATACAAGCAATACAAGCAAATGATACAGGACGTGGTATGTATATTCCGACAATGCATGGAATGTTAATTGGTGCTGCTGCAGGTTTTGTCGGAAAATATGCACTACCTTTAACAAAAGAAGAACTTAACAGCCGAGAATATAAAAATGTAAAAGATATGTTTGTAAAAGAAGGCGTTGATATAAAAACAGAGTTGTCAGCTGCGCAAAAAGCTGCAAAGCAATGTAAAACCGCAATAGATTTGGTTGTCAGACATGCAAGACCGACAGGATTTTTCTTGATTACCGGTGCTATCGCAGGTGCCATCATTGCGGGTGTTCATAATATTATGAAACCTGAAATTAAAATGATTTCCGGTAAATAGTTTATAAATTGAGTCTAATAATACAAGACAGGAATCACACCTCCTGTCTTTTCTTTTGTATTATTGCGCAAACAATTTCATACGGTTTTGTGCCATATCTTGTTCCAGTTGCTGCTCATAATCTTTTATTTTTTGTTTAAATTCACGATTCGTTTTGGGAAATAATTTAAAAATTTGTGTTAAATCAAAAAAGAATACGCTAATTTCCGGCATGTTATCTCTCCTTATTAAACTTCACTTATATATAAAAATAATTTTGAAGTGTAAATTTCAAAGGCAGATAAATTTTTAACAAATAGTTACAATAATATATTCTTAAGCAGGGTTAGTTTTATATTTCAATGTATTTGTTATATTCCGGATTTATTTTTGGCTAAGATATGAAGAGCTCCGCATATGCCGGCAATAAATAATATTCCCGATACAATTTGGGCAACTGGAATATTTCCGACATTTAATGCGCTATCTATTCGTATTTGTTCAATGAAAAATCTTATTATCGAATATAAAATCAAATAACCAAAGAAAGTCAATCCTTTATGGGTTTTTCCAAAATGGGAAATAATGAATAAAAGTATTCCAAAACCTGCAAGATCAAGGCAGCTTTCGTAGAAAAATGTCGGATGAAAGAGTTCAAAATCCGAATAAACAGGAGGTCTCATATTTGGCGGGATAAAAAGTCCCCATTGTTGTCCGACAACGGGTAATCCAAAAGCTTCCGAGTTGAAAAAATTTCCCCATCTTCCGATTGCTTGTCCTGCAAAAACGGATGCGGAAAGAGGATCAATTATTGCTTTAAAAGGGATTTTAGTCTTTCTTGAAATAAGTATAATTGTTATGATCCCACTGATTATTCCGCCGTGTATTGATAATCCTCCTTGTCTTATATCAAGAATTTGTATGGGGTGAGTAAGATAAAATTGAGAATTTAGCAGGCAAAAATAAAGTCTTGCTCCGGCAATTCCTGCAAGAATAATGAGGGGGGCGTATTCAAGTATTGTATCTTTTTTAAAAAAATCTTCATCTGCATTTATGCGGTTAAACAAAAAATTTGCTATAATCATTGCGGCAAAAATCGCTAATGCCATTGTTATTCCGTATTTGTAAATCGGAATTCCAAATAAATTAAATGCAACAGGATCGGGAGCCGGAATTGTGAACATTATTCCTCATCTGTCGGTATGTGATTTTGAGAATCGCTGATTCTTTGGATTAGAGTTTCCACTTCTGTTTTATCTTCAGCATCAGGTTTTAGTTCAAGATATTTTTGATAATTCAAAATTGCAGAAGAATATAATTCGTCAATAAAAGCTTTTTCTTCTTCTGTTATTTCAGGTTTTTCAGAGTAATCAATATCTTCAGGTTTTGGAGAATATAAAGAACCGTCAGCTCTCATTTTTGATTTACCGTTTGCCATATCAACGGCGAGGTTATTTTCTGCTGTTGCTAATGAGTAATAAGAATCCGGATTATCCGGCTGCATTTCCAAGACTTTTTTATATTCTTCGACAGCGTTTATGTAATCTTCGGCTTGGGTATAAACAACAGCAAGATTATAATGAGTTTCAAATATTGACGGATCAAGATCAATACTTGATTTTAGTCTTTCGATTGCCTGTGCGTAATCCCCTTTATCTGCATATATTTTTGCTTTATTATTCAAATCTTGAACTGCCCATTTATTAATACAAGCGGTTGACATAACCGCAATAAGTAGTATACTCCCTACCAAAATAATTTTTTTCATTTATATCCCTCTTGATAATGTAAAGATGATGTTAAACTAATTATAATTTAATAATAAAAATATGGCAAATTTCATTAATTTAAGTTACAATAGGAATGAAAAAAGGAGAATTTATATGTCGGATGACAAAGTAGTCAGTTTAGGAGCGAAGAAAAAGTCGTTAGAAGAAGAAAGACAGCACAGTGAAGAAAATACAACTTCAACAGAGCCTGTATATTGTAGTTTTTGCGGCAGACCGAACACTCAGGTTATAAAGATGGTTAAAGGTCCCGGAGTCAATATTTGCTCGGAATGTGCAATGATTGCGTTGCAATATTTGATATTACAAGATAGGATGCCTTCCGCCGAAGCTCAGCACATATTGGATGCATTTTGGGGGAAAGCCAGATAATAAATGACTGTTTCAAGATTTAAACAATTAAATCCTTTTGAATTAAAAGCGGCAATTTCAAAATTGCTTGAGAAAATAAATTCCGTAAGTGATATAACAGGATGTCTTGCGGATTTTGATATGCTTGATGCTCAGGTTGATAAAAAAATAATCTCAAAAATTTTATTTAAGGAATTGACATCTTCGCCTATAGAAAAGATTCCTGTCATATGTTTCATGTTAGAACATTTCTTGCCGAAAGAAGAGTTGGTAAGTAAATTATGGGAAACTTTAAAAAATCAGAATCTGCAAACTGAAGTAAAAATTACTATTTTAAATCTGTTGAGGGAATTGGATTCTGATTGGTCTTATCAATCTTGTCAGGAGTATCTTGAAGACGGGGAAAGCCTTTTGGATGAAAATACAAAACATTTATTGAATTCGGCTATAATAAATCCTGAAGTTCAAATAGATTTTATGGATTTTTTGGCAACCATAAGAGTTCAAGATAAAATTACGTTGTTGAATTCTTTGTGTGAAGATTTTACCTCGGATGCTTTGGCTAACATTTTGATTCCGGTATTTGTTTCTGAGCCTGACAGTCCTGCCGGAAAAGAAGCTTTGAAACTTCTTGGCGGGACAAAATCTGTTCTGGCGCTTCATGTTCTTGAAGAAATGAAAGATATGGCAAGCGGGGAGCTTTTGCAAGAAGTAAAAAGAAGTTTATCCACCATAAAAATATCAGGCATGCGAGAAGATAACTCGCAAGAGTTTTACAAACAGGCTTTATGCGGTTCAAAACTCTATAAAAGTTATGTGACGTATCCTGACGGGCATGGGGATATGGCTATGATTTTTACAAGAATAACTCAAGATAAACGTATTCGTTTTGTGTCAATTGTTATCAACGTAGAAACAGGTATTAAGGATTGTTTTGGATTTTTTGATATTTCAGAATTTGAGTGCGGAAAAATTTTGGAAAAGTTTTTAAATGATGAAAAAACCGTAGAAACTGATTTTTATACTTTTAAAACTATTTTGCACAGTGCCGAAATTACAACTATAAAGAAAAATCAAAACACTTGGAAATTACCTTATGAGTACATTTGCTGGAAAAATTTGTTGATAGATACGGATTTTGACTCAAGAGAAGTGGAAGAAATTCTTGAGGAACAAATAATGCCTGCAAAAGTGGATTTTGATGTTGTTGAAAAGCTTGATAAAATGAATGTTGCTTCTCATTGGTTTTTGGATTATCAATACAGTGATGAATTTGAACAGTTTTTGCAGAATATAAAAATTGCTGAGAACTTGGATGCTTTGATTGAGAGCGGTATAGAATCTGTATTTTATGCTCAGGAAAAAACAGAATGGATAAAAAGGCTTGTTATGTCTGCATTTATCAAATATTCAATAGGAAAAGATGATGAAGCCCAGATTCTTTACGGAATTGTAAAGAATGAAGTTGTTTTCAAAAAGCTTTTGGAGAAGATATTAAAACGCAGTATTTATGAATATTTAGCAATTATAAAATATGATAAAAGTGTGGATTCATATGGCTTGACTCATGATGAAATCGAGAGTAATATCAAATATATTGAGCAAAAGTGGGTGCAAGATGTATAAGGTTATGGCGCTTGATGTGGGAACAAAAAGGATTGGAATTGCGATAAGCGATTATCTTTTAATGCTTTCAAACGGGCATTCTTATATTCAAAGGCAGCCGGAAAATCAGGCTTTGGCAGATATTGCAAACATTGCGAAAGAAAATAATGTTCAAGAGATTGTGGTTGGTGTTCCGTATAACATGGATGGGACAAAAGGCGCTCAAGCTCAGGATTGTGAAAATTTTGCATCAAAAATTAAAGGGTATAAAATCGTATTTGAAGATGAAAGATTAACTTCGGATGCTGCGGAAGAAAATTTGAGAAATAAAAAAATAGATTTTAAAAAAGATAAAGGATTAGTTGATATTGAAAGTGCTTGTATTATACTGGAACAATACCTTGCACGAAAAAGATAAGGAGAAAACACGATGGCTATTGATGAAGAAAACATTATTGAAATGACCGATGATGAAGGTAATGTAATTAAATGTGAATTGTTTGATGTTGTTGAATTTGAGGGTAATCAGTATGCGCTTTTGGTCGAAGTTGATTCTGATGAAGAGGAAGCGGAAGTTGTTTTGATGAAATATACCGAAGATGGTGAAGATGTATTTTTTGAAACAATCGACGATGATGAGGAATTTGACAGAGTTCAACAATATATCGAAAGTCTTGAAGAAGAATTTGAAGACGAAGAATAAGAAGGAAAAATATCTTGTTTGAAAAATTTACTGAAAAAGCAGTCAATGTAATTATTGAAGCGCAAAATATTGCAATATACGACCATAGCGATAGGGTGTGTGCGCATCATTTACTTTTGGCATTGGTTAAGGACGCAAAAGGATTTTGTGCAAAAATTTTTAATAATTACAACGTTACATACGAAAATCTGGCACAAGAGATTTATAATAGCGTACATATTGAAGAAACTGATATGAATTCAGCAATTCCTTTCAGTGAAGATTTCAAACGAATTTTGACAACGGCTCTTGAGCTGACGGAAAAATCAGATAATCCTACAGTTCACTATGAACACTTGGTTTTGGCTGCAATTACCGATAAAAAAGCTGCTCTTGCAGTGTATTTGGAAAATCTGGGATTTGATACTACAAAATCTGTTCCGCTTATTGAAAAACTTGTTCAAAGAAAAGTAAAAAAAGATTTTCATCCGGAGCTTGATGATAGCAAAGAAAAAGAAATAAACTTGGCAAAAGAAACAGATTCTTTATTTGATAATGAAAAATCTTCCCAAGTTTTTGCACGTGCTGTCTCAAAGCTTTCAACTTCAAGTTATGAAATTTTGGGTACAGAACAAATTATTTCTTCAATCTTGGAGGATAAAGATTCTGAACTGGTGAAAATTCTTGCAAGTTTTGGGATAACGGAAGAAAAATTTGAAGAAAAGTTATCCCAAGTGAGTTCAAGAAGTGATGAATACGGCGGGCGTCAAATCGTATTTACGCCAAATGCCTTCAGCGCTATGAGTTTGGCTTTGCAAACCGCGAAAGAACTTGGCTCATCTGAGGTTTTGCCTGAACATATGATTTTAGGTGTTCTAAAAACTAAAAAGGGTATTGCGTATAATATTTTTAAAGAACTCAAGATTAATGATGATGATTTGGCGCATGGCATCATAAAACCGATTGAA
>CAMOQI010000020.1 GCA_946622835.1 uncultured Candidatus Melainabacteria bacterium | reverse complement strand
TCATCTATCTCAAACGGAGGTGATTGATTTTCAAACAGTGATTTATAATTCAAAACAGCACGCAGTTTTAAAGCGCTTATCAATTCCTCGGATAAATCGTACAAAGAGTTAATAATAAGCACAGGCTCACTTTCAAATCCAAAAGACATCGTACAAGTTAAATCAAAACTCAAAGACTTATCCAAACCCTCAACCATGCTCTCAATAAGTTTTTTCGTATCTAAAGAGCCCGCAAACTGAGAACTTGTATCATATAAAACATTTAAACGATACAAACTATCCGCCAAAACCCTGTTTTTTTCAGATAAATTCTCTACTTGGCGGCGATTTTTTATACATATATTTATCAAAGACAAAATTAACTCATCCGAAAAATCTTTTGGAAGATATCCGTTTATATACTGTTCCAAAGGGTCTTCAACCGTATCAGAACTTTTTAAAACCAGAACGGGAATATTATCCCATGAAGATTTTATCTTCTTGACAACAGAGGCAAAACCCGGCAAATTTTCATCTGCTATAACAAGCAAAATCTGCTCTTGTTCAAGATTTTCATATAAATCTTTCTCTGTCGAACAAAAATTAAAAGTTATGTTTTGTCCGACACTTAAATTTTTATACCTGTTAATAATATTAATATCTTCAGATACCGTTAAAATAATCCCCATATTTTTATTTTATTATTTGTAAGAATTTTTGCAAGTTGTTAAAAAAAAGCCATGCCTGCCGTAAAAATATCTATGTAAATTTTTGTAAATGCAACAAGACAAAAATTCGCCAAAACCCACCCCTTGCAACTGCATCAAGATTTGTCAAGTCCGTATTTTTACTTAAGTAAAAATACGGACTTTTTTTATTAAAAAAATCATATATACTTAAAATGTAATCACAAAACGGATGCGAAAATCCTAACTGATTGCAGGTAGAAGTTTGTGTCCCGCTCGGGATGGAGAATTTTGACAATAGAATAAAATTACATATCGGAAAATAAAAATATCAAATCTTTTCTCATTAAAATTTATATTTTTGTTCACCTCCAAAAAGGGTTATACTCCCCCTATTCCTAACAATCATTTACTCTAAATATTTGATTAAATAGGGGAGGAATTTGTTTTGCAAAAATCCTCCTCTATCTTTCTTTAACGGAAATATTTTTAATCTTATTGCAAATAACTTAGGTTAATATCATGAGAGTTGGAATTCAGAGGCATGTAATGAAACTATCTCCTACAAAATTAAAGATCCTAATTTTATTGGCGCGCGGTTTTTCAGACAAAGAGATTTCACAACACTTGCAAATGTCCACCAGAACCGTACAAACCCATATAAATACGATTATATCAAAATTTAACGCAAGAAACAGAACTAACGCTGTTGCAATCTATATGCAAGCACATCCGCAAGCAAAACTTTTATGAGGGCTATATGGTCAAAAGAGTCATTATACACTGGAGCGCAGGAAGATATTACCCTACGGCATTTGAAAAACGATATTACCATTATCTTATTGATTTTGACGGCAAAACCGTTAAGGGGAATTACTCACCCGAAGATAATGACAACTGTAAAGATAAACACTATGCCGCACATACAGGAGGCGGAAATACAGGCTCTGTCGGAATATGTATATGCGCTATGGCAGGTTTTGTTTCAAATTCAACTTGCGGAGATTATCCGATTACAAGAAAACAATTCGAAGCCTGTATGAAATTAACTGCCGAAATTTGCCAAAAATATAATATCCCCATCACAGAAGATACTGTAATGACACATTATGAATTTGGTAAAAAAAATCCTAAAACCACAAGCAAAGGGAAAATCGATATTATATACCTGCCACCGTTTCCGTGGCTTGGAAAGAACGATATCGGACAATTTATTCGTACAAAAGTTCGTTGGTACTCAGAAAAATTAAAAGGAGTTTAATTTATGGATATTAATTTTTTCGATTTATCCGGCGGAATAAACCAATCAACGACCAAAACACAACTTGGTTTAAACCCCGCAAAAATCTACTGGAGCGATTCAAAAAATATTGAACTTTATCACAACCGAGGGATTATAAGACAAAAAGGCAACACCCTCCTTTTGGAACTTCCTGTCGCAGAAGAAATAAACAAACTCTGCCAGTTTGAAGCAGAAGGGGAGTTTAAACTTATTATCACAACCACATCCGGAAAAATCTATGTATATTCAAACAAAACAAAAGCCTTAGACCTTATTAACAAAACTCTCAACGGTTCAAATATACTTCTTGTACCGTTTTTGAACGGTGTTATCATTTCAAGTGAAGCAGATTCATTATGCTACCTAAAAAATAACAGCACATATACCGTTCAAGAGTTGAACGTTCGAGATCTTGACGGTAATATACTTTATCCTGATTTTATAACAATACACAAAGGCAGGGTATGGTGCTGTAAAGGCTCCACTATATATTATTCTGCTATTGGAAGCTACAGCGACTTTACCACAGAAAATGATGCCGGATATATAAATGATTTCCACACGGATACTGCAGATATTGTCTCAATGCAATCCTACAAAGATTATATGGCAATTTATAAACACGACAGAGTTTACTTATTGTCCGGTTCAAACCCTGAAGATTTTGCAATAACGCTTTTTGCAGACAGGGGTTCTTTTTCAGCAAATGCAACCGTAAACGTTGATAACAAACAATTTTTCTTAAGTACCGGAATATATGCCCTTGAACAAGTAGGCGAATTAAATCAAATTCGCCTTGGGTCGGAGATTTCCGGAAACATTGCGAAAGAATTTGATAAATTCGACAAATCAAGACTTAACAAATCTTTTACGGTTCATTACCCGCAAAAACACCAAGTTTGGTACTTTTTTCCATATTTTGATGAAACATATTTTCATACAATTTGGATTAATGATTACCTGAACCGATGTTGGTATAAAAGAATTGTGCCCCAAAATATCACGACATCTTGTCTTTTTAACTCAAATATATTAAGTGCCGACAATGAAGGCAAAATATATATAGAAGATTACGGCAATACATTTAACGGGCAGCCTATAGAGTTTATGTGGAAGTCGCCGTTCTTATCATTAGGCAACGTTTTACACAGAAAATTAATAGACGAGTTTTACTTTGTACTTGATGACATTCAAGACAACAATTTTAATTTTTCCATATACAAAGATTATGATGGGGAGCTAAAAGAAGATGTAGAACTTATATATTCAAAACATTACACACATTTCATGTGGGCAGACGAAAATTCCCCCAACACTCCCCAATACTGCTGGAATGACGGAGAAAGCGAGTCGCCGATATGGCCTGCAACAACAAATATTGTTGAAAAGGCAGAAATCTGCGGAAGCAATTTTTCAGTTCAACTCTGCGTTGAAGGAAGCGAAATCACAGATAATTGTGCAATTATTGGGCTTCAATTCAGAGAAATCTATAACGATGATTAGACAAAATTATAACAACCAACCGCTCTTATATGTAAAACAGTCATGAAAAGGAAAGGACAAAAAAATGACAGATCAACAATCTTCTTATTCAGCTTTTATCCCGCAAATTTGGAGTCAAAAACTGAACCAATTATTAGAAAAAAATTGTGTTATGCTTCAATGCGTGAACAGAAATTGGGAAGGCGAAATCAAAAATCAAGGCGACACCGTTAAAATTATTACCCCTGCCAACGTTTCTGTATCTACTTTAACATCAAATGATATAACTTATAGTGCACTTACCCCGACATCACAAGATTTAGTTATAGATCAAAAGAAATTCTTTGCATTCAAAATAGACGATGTTTCTCAAGCACAAGCCAACACAGATATTATGGAAGCCCATTTATCAAGTGCGAAAAAAGCAATTGAAGAAGTCCAAGACGCATTTTTACTTGGAATGCACACAAATGTAACAAACGCAAATACGGTTGGTTCTGAGGATACGCCGGTTACATTAAGTAAATCAACAATTTATGAAAATTTTGTTAATTTAGCACTTGCACTCAAAAACTCTGATGCAGTAAATTCAGGCACAAGACCTTGGGTTGTAATTAACCCGAATATTGAAGCATATTTACTTCAATCACCTGAATTTATCTCTGCATATAATGTAGCGGATGAAACTTTAAGAGAAGGTTCTATCGGCAGAATAGCAGGTATGGATGTTTTAGTAAGCACAAACCTTACTGCAGTCGACGGAAAATACTACGTATTAGCAGGAACAAACGATGCAATCACTTTTGCTTCTCAACTTTCTAAAATCGAAAGTCTCAGAGATAAAGACAGCTTCTCTGATTTGGTAAGAGGGTTGTATTTATACGGAGCAAAAACGGTTCAACCAAATGCTTTGGCAAAAATGATAGTTTCAGCATCTGCAAATGCTAACAGCTAATTATTAAATACATGTACTCTCATTCCTTGAGAGTGGGAGTACATTTAAATTTTTTGGGAGAAAAATATGCTTAAAAATATAAAAAGTCAGATAAAAGAATTGGCAAAAAACGCTGTTTTGGTAGCGGAAGCGGAATTTGGCCCCGGACGAGGGGAAGAAAAGAAAAAACGCGCAATTGAATATATAGTTAAAAATCTGCCGTTTTCAAATCTTGTAAAAAACATTCTTGCAATGTTTCTATACCGATTTATAGACAACGTTGTAGAAATATCCGTAAAGCTAATGAAACAGTCTTTGTCAGACCATAAAGGAGAATAAAAATGGAAAATAACACAACAAATTTAATTTCATCGCTTGCCGTGAGTTCAGATACAGAACCCCAAACAGGCTATAAAGATATATTTTATCAGCTGGAACAGCTGATTGGTGCAGATGTAAACACAGTTCAAGAGCTGGTGCAAAACAACGTTATCACAAAAGATCAAGGACAATATCTTTATAATCAGTTACAACAAAAAGCACAACTTATTAACAACTACAAACTTGCCCAGCAGCAAAATTTACAATTCGCACCTGACGTGCCGGAAGAAGAACCGGAAACTTTTGAAGCGGATCCTATGGATTTATTCAACAAAGAGCGTCCGGGATTTTTTGAAGCAAACGGTCGCGGCGATATCTTAAACTACATTAAAGGTTTTGATATGGACAAAGATGAAATTGCAAAAGTTGCCCAACTTGTTGAGGCTCTTGAACAATCAGCAGTGGATAACTATTTGAAAAAATCCGAATACGAAAAATCATTGAATGACGAGAACGCAATCGCCAAGAGCAAATTATCGGCTTATGCCCAAAATCCTGCTTCTGACGGTAACTTAACAAAGGTATTTACTCGTGAGGAAATCGGCAAAATGAGCGGAAAAGAATTTACCAGAAATGAAGACGCCATTATGGCACAACTAAAAAAAGGTCTTATTAAATAACAGGTAAATTCTGTTGGTTGTGTCCGAACAAGAAAGTCTTCTTTCTTGTTCGGACTATGAAAACTAAAGGAGATATAATGAAATTTTTAGAACTTATAAATAAATGTCTGCTTGAATTAAATTACAAGCAAGTAAACAGCTACTCAGAACTTGTTAAAAATGACCATAAACGAATAAAAACCATTCTGAATATAATTAACAAAGAAATATGTTCAACCGAAGGCTGGAATTTTCTGCTAAGAAAAACAAGCACGCTGCTAAGTGCAGGCTCATCAGAAATTACAAATACCGTCAACGGAAGAATTTTATATTTGTTTGTCGCAGGAGTGAGGCATGACTTTTGTGAAAATATTGAACCATTTTTGTCAAATAATCCCAAACCTCGCACATATACAAGTTTTGGAGATAAATTACTCTTGCCGAAATTTAACGAAGACAAAATTATAGATATTGTTTATTACACAAACAATTGCGCAACAGATGACGAAGGCATAGAAAAAACAAACATGGATGCTGCCAATGATAAAACATTAATTCCCATGCCATATGCAGAACCACTTTTGGTGTATGGGGCATGCTTAAGATTAAAGGCAAACACTGAATATTTCAGATTTCCTTATTGGCAGGGCATGTACAATGAAGCACTCAGAAACCTCAAATCCAAAACCTGCGCAGCTTTCAAACATTCCCCATCCATAAACATTTTCAGGCGGTAAACATAAAAAAAACAGGAAGTCGTTTTCATTCCCCCCTGTTAAGATTTACACTAGCCGAAATATAAATAGCATGTTTATTATACAAATTATTAGAAAAAATTACAAATTATTATAAGAAATGTAACAAGATGAAACAGATAACACAACAACAAAAAAGGTTCGTATGCGAATATATAAAGACTCTAGACGGTGAAGCCGCAGCAAAAAAAGCCGGTTACAAGTCCAAAGATCTAAAAAGTTTTTCTTCAGAATTGTTAAAAAAAGATTACATAATCCACGAAATAAAATCCCAGCTAAAACTTCAAATCAAAACGCTAAACGTTCAAAAAGGTTATGTAATACAGAAACTTTTACAAATCGCAGAATTTTCACTGGAACAAGAAGATATTCTGGATAAAGAAGGGCTTACTACCGGAAAGAAAAAACTTAGAGATTCATCTGCCGGATTGAAAGCTCTGGAGGCGTTATGCAAATATCTCGGATTTTCTCAGAACAAAGATAATACGGAAAATCATGAAGCAAAAATTATAACCATATCGAATCTTGATGATAAAAAAATTTAACAATTGAAAGGTAAAACTATGAAAGAAAATAAAAAAATAGAAGAAATGTTACTCAATGACGAAAACTACGAAAAAATGATTCGGGAAAAAACCGAAAAAGATTTTCAAAAACTTTTAACCGACGGAAATGACAACCTAAAAGGCAAATATATAACGGATATTAAAGCGGTTGAACCGCAACTTTTATTTTCAAAATTTGCGACCTACGAAGTAATAAACAGACAAAGCAAAACCCGTTCATATATAAACGGGATACAAGCCGAAGGTTATCTCGGTTCAAACAATTCCGACAGAGAAAAACTTTTGAAAGGATTGACCAATTCTTTTGTAAATGCGGATAATTTTGTCAAATTCATAAAAGTTAAAGTTTAAAATGTGCCATTTCATAAATCTTATACACCATATTCCAAGAGCTTTGCGCTATATACCGGAGGTTAAAAAACTATACTCAAGGTATATCAAATTTATTCAAGACGATTTCTCCGACACAAAAAATGCCATAAATTATATCTGTTCAAAAACACCTTTTTTTTGGATAGTTACTGACTACAAACAAAACTTTATGGGCTTTGTGTATCTTGATAACCTTGTCGGAAACAGGGAGAAAATATATTCAGCAGAATTAACAACCTGTTTTATACCAAAGGCTTGGGGTATTTTTACCCGATATAGCGCAAAGATTTTTTTAAAAAAATGCTTTGATGAATTAGGCTTGGAAAAGATATGTGCAAATATTTATCCTGACAATTTCAGAGTCAAAAAGCTTTTGTCTGATTGCGGATTCAAATACGAATCCACCCTCAAAAATACAACATTACGACTTGGAAAAATGCAAGATATAGATATTTATGCACTGTACAAAAGTTACTATACATAAACAAGGATAAAACTATGGATATAAATGAATTATTCAGACAATTGGAAAAAGAATTAAAACGCGGAAACTACACCCGAGAAGAAAAAATGGCAATTATAAAAAATGTTGGAGATATATATCAAAAACAATTGGATAAAGAGTTAAGCCAAACATTGGCAAAACAATATACGGGAGCTGCTTTAGAAATAGGTTCCGCTGCGTTGCCTGTCGGCGGAGCTGCGGGGCAAATTGCTAAAAAAATTGTTCCCGCAGCTATCACAAAAACAATGGGAAGAAAATTATCTCAAGATATTGCCACAAGTACAATCGGCGGCGCGATAGACAGTGCCGTATATGGTGCCGGCCGCGGACTTGTAGAAGATGAAAATATTTTAAAAACAGCAGCACAAGATGCTCTAAGCGGAGCTGCAATCGGTGGAGCTTTAGGTGGTATTACCGGTTATGCCCAAAAAAGTATATCCGGTTCAAGGTTAAAAAATCTTAGTGATGATGAAATATTCGGAGATAATTATAAGCAAACAAGAAAACTTGGAGAGAAATATTATAAAGACTACATACAGGATATTCACATAAATCATAAATCTATAGGTGACATCCATTTTGGACGTAAAGGTATGGATGAATCTATAAGTAAAAATCGTAGTTCTATTAAAGACTTTCCGGACTTAGTAGAAAGAGTTAAGAAATCTGATTATCTTGAAACAAATGATTTGTATAAAACAAAAAAAGATAAAAATATAAGTGATTTTCATACATTGTCAGATAAAGAATATAAATATTTAATTGCCAGAGATAAAGATAAAAAGCAAAAATTTTATATGATAAAAAAAGAACCGCCGGTCAAAGCTGGCCTTCGACTGGAAGGGGCTAAATCCGGCAGTTCCTTAGGTCAAAAATCACAGAGTGATTTTAAACCCATTAATATAATAGATGATTTCATACAAAATAACAACCTGCCCGAGCGGTTAAATCCGAAAGCAACTGTCGGAATACAGGCAGCTATTGAGAATTTTGTAAATAATGATTTTAACATTTCGCAACAATATCCTAAAAAAGAA
>CAMOQI010000019.1 GCA_946622835.1 uncultured Candidatus Melainabacteria bacterium | reverse complement strand
AAGTCCTGTCACCCGCACCAAAAAATCCTTGTTCTTTTGAACAAGGATTTTTTTATCCAATGCGAAAGCATTGGTATATCATCACCCGTCAGGGTGTATATCATCACGCATCAGCGTGTATTTTCCGCTTTCGCATTGATGATATACAGCGGTTTTCACCGCTGATGATATGCAAGACTATCGTCTTGATGATATACAATTCCTTACGGAATTGATATTAATGAGTGGCTTTGCCGCAAACTAATGACAAATAGTATTGCTTTTCTATTGTTTCTACCACGACCGTAAAGTCCGTTATCAATATTCGTACCAAACAGAGAGCCTCGACACGCAATTCGCGTAATTGAGGTTCTCTGCTTTTTTTATTATCTGCCTCGCGTTTTAAACTTGCGTTATGAACACTCCGACCAAAAATCCCTCAAACGAACGATTGAGGGATTTTTAGAAAGTAAAAAGTAAAATTGAAGAGGTAATAGGTTCGGTTTGATAGTTGCGCAATATATACATATTTTACATCTTGTTCTTTTGATTATGATTATATGCCTCGGACTATTGACAATCTGCTGCTTGATTTTAAAAGGCGGCTGTAAATAAACTTGTGTGTTATATGAAAAACCTTCATAAAGAACCAGGCTGTTGCAGTAACACAGTGGCATAAAAAGCCCACAATTCCCTTGTAAGGCAGGTGGGGCAGGGGGATGTGTTTAATTATTAAAAGTTTGTTTATAAACCAAGTTTTATAGGTGTGCTTTTTCAGCTTTTTCTCATCACTATATGTATTATCAAGAGGAAAAATATCCAAAAAGATACCTTTATGATAGCGAAGCTTTTTTTCTTCGCCGGTTATAAATGCCGAGCCGTTTATGATAATATGGGTGTTCATAATTGGAAAATCATCATAATCTTCAGCGGTTAAAACGGTATATTTATCTGTCATGGTTTTCTTAAATATATCGATTAGTTTTTGATAGTCTTTTCTTGGCATGGCAACATCAATATCATCATCCCAGGGAATAAATCCGCCGTGACGCAACGCGCCTATGCCAGTGCCTGCAAATCCAAAATATGTGAGGTTGTTTTCCTCGCAAACCCGAACAAAGTCCGCTAATATTCCGAGTTCGAATTCTTGAAGCTTTTTAAGCGTTTCGTTATCATATTCGGCGTACAAATAATCACAACCTTTTAAACTATCGTTGTTTACATTAAAAATTCCACAATTGTATATCTTATATTGTTTTATAAAACTATTAAGCTCTTGTCAATATTAATTAATGTATTAAGATATACAGCATTATATTATTGCAAACGTGAAATGAATATGATATAATATATCATAATTTGTATTTGTAGGAGAGTTCGCTTTGAGAAGAATAACAGACAAGCCCTCGCAAAAATCTATATATATATGGAACATTGTCGGCAGTGTGTCAAATTCGTTGATGTCTGTATTTTTGATGATATTTGTCACTCGAGTTTTAAATGATAATCAAAGCGATGTTTTCAGCATAGCTTGGGCTTTTGGAATGCAAGCTTCTTCCATTGGCCTTTTCCAAGTGCGTTTATATCAAGCTACAGATGTTACGGAGAAGTATGATTTTTTAGGGTATAGAAAACTCCGCTATTATACTGTTGTTGCTATGATTGCTTATACGATAATATACATTTTGTATAGGAGGTATTCTCTATATAAGGCTACCGTCATATTATTGATTTGTTTAGGTAAGGCTATAGAAGCATTTTCTGATGTGTACCAAGGATGGTTTCAACAAAAAGAACGGCTTGATTTAGCAGGCAAGTCACAGACCCTTCGCGTTTTTTTTGATGTTTTTGTTTTTTCGGTATGCCTTTTTGTTTTTCATAACTTGTTATGGGGATGTATAAGCTACGCATTAAGCCATATAATAACTTTTTTAATAATGGAAAATCGATACTATATTGCAATAAAGACGATTTACCAACCCAAAAAGGATAATTCAAGTAGTTCACTTTTTCAATTAGTTATAAGTTGCTTGCCCTTATTCATGAATGCATTTATTATAAATAATATTTTTAACCTGCCAAAATTTGCAATTGATAGATATACTGAAAGCGGACTTCTTGAGGCCGGAACACAAACTCATTACAGCATTTTATTTATGCCGGCTTCAGTCCTTAATCTGGCATTTATTGTTTTTCGCCCGTTAATTACAAGTATGGCAATCGAATGGAATGCCGGCGAAAAAACAAATTTTTTAAGAATAATCCAAAAGATTGCATTTTACTTATTTGTGTTTGCGGTTGTTTTGATGATAGGAAGCTGGTTCTTTGGCTGCCCGGTATTGTCTTTTATATATAATACAGATCTTTGTAAATATCAGCTGCCTTTGTTGATACTGATTATAGGCGGTATAATTAATACATTTATGTACTTACTTGACAATGCCATAACGGTTATCAGAAAGCAATCATATCTTATCATAGCATATGCTGTAACATGGGTATATGCACAATCAGTTTCTAATATTTTTGTGAAATCAATGGGTATTTTGGGTGGCGCTATTACATTTGCAACCTCTATGGCTTTATTGTTTTTTTGCACGTTTATTATTTTTGCCTTTGCTCAAAGATGAAAGATTTCGAAAGGATAAACATATGCCAAGAATCAGTGTAATCATACCGGTTTATAATTCAGAGAAGTTTATAGAAAGAACAGTGAATTCTGTGTTAAATCAGACTTTTGATGATTTTGAAATCATTCTTGTTGATGACGGCTCTTCTGATAACAGTTTAAAAGTAATAAACACTTTAGCAATGAAAGACAAAAGAATAAAAGCTATACATCAAGAGAATTCAGGAGTATCCAATGCAAGAAATACCGGTATGATGCATAGTAGTGGAAAATACTTCATTTTTTGCGATTCAGATGATGAATTTTTACCTGATGCATTTCAAGTATATATGACAAATCTGTGTGAGTTTGATTATGATCTCATAATTTCAGGATTTCAAAAAACATACATTTCTCCTACCGGAGGTACAGAGGTGGTTTCCAGGAAATTAACTTATTCAAGAGAACGAAACGTTTTTTCTTCAAAAAAAGAAGTTGTTGAAAATCTGAAAGATATCACGGGAATAGATTTGGCAGTATATAAAGTTAATATTTTCAATTCAGTATGCAATAAAATTTTTAAAGCGGAAACCATTAGGGAAAACAAGCTTTTATTTCCCGAAGGAATTCCAATGGGAGAGGATTATCGTTTTAATCTTGCGTATTTGGATTGTGTAAATTCTGCTTTAATTATTTCTGATATTACTTACAATTATATAGTCAATACTTCTTCTGCAACCTTTAGGTTCAGAGAATCAGATTTTAAGATTCGCTGTAAAACACTTGATATTTCTCGGAAATTTCATCTTAAAAACGGCTATGATGTTGCTCAAAACATTTACCTTTTATTAATCAAAACTACATATTCAGCTTTTGCAAATATGTATTTAAAAGACAATTCTAACAGCAAAGAGGAAAACAGACGCTTTTTTTCTAATGTATTAAAGTCAGATGATATAAGAGAAATGTTGAAGTGTTTTAAACCGCATGGGGCTTTTGTTTGGCTATTATGGATAGTTTTGAAAACGCAAAACTATTATTTAATAATGACAATAAGTTATTGTTTGTATAGAATTAGAAATATGATTTGAGGGGAAAAGGGAAATGGTAAAAAGAATTTTCCTGTCCGTTTTTGTTTTGTTTTAACGTATAATGTTCGTAGCAAAAAAAGGATATGTTTATTAAAAAAGGGGAAAAACAATGAAAAGGATTTGCCTTTGTTTTGCGGTTTTTTTGGTGGTATTAACCTGCTCGATTGCTCGCGCTTTTCCGCAAAAAAATTTATATACTTACAGTGTTTCAAGAGAAGATATAGTAAAAACAGTTACAACACAGGATATTAGTTATTTCAACAATTGTAAAATAGGATCATCCGGTAATATTGAAATAACCGGTGATGACGCATTTGTAGTATTTGATGTTTATTCATCTTTCGGTTATGTGGTTTTAAATACAGATATAGCGAAAGAAGATTATCAGGTTCAGGTTTTCTTGGATTCCGGAACAGGAATTAGCGAAATTAATTCCGTTCGGACTTTTAACATTAAAGGACAAAATCAAGTCGTGATTGCAAAGGGTGGCTCCGGTATACAAAGTATACGCGTAGATGTTGATGCCCCGTATAGATTAGTTTCTGTTGATTTTCATTCATCTGAAGCAACTTTGGTGCCTTATGAACAGAAAACCCCGGTGAAGGATTATGTTATTTCGGTAGCTTTTGCTTTGATTATCACAGCATTAGTTTTTTTCTTAGATTTAAAATACAGATTTTCTCAAAAAGTATTTGCTTTTATCTGTAAAAAGAAAAAAGCACTTTGGGTGGGACTGTTGTTCTTGATTGTTTCAGGAATAATAGCGTCTGGTATTGATTATCTGTTTTTGCGTTTCATAATCGGCACATATTCTAAAGGCTTTTATTTATTCTTTTTTATCTTTCTTACTGCTGTTATTTTTTCAGTATTTTATTTGGCTTTTTCATTTAAGACAACAGGAAAAAACATAGAAAGTGTCTTTTTATGCATTTGTTTGGTTTTAGGATTATTGATGGTTGTTATTACACCGTTTGGACACAATTCCTGGGATACGGAAACTCATTATAAATGGTCACTTAGAGCTTCTTATAGTAATAATGACGCTATTATAACACAAACTGAAAAAGGAATTATTACCGGCAGTGTAGATACTTTTGTTAAAGATAATGCTTCAGAAATCGTGGGCGATATTTGCCGATTGAATGATCAATACAAAATCTTTTTAGAAAAAGAAAAAGGAACAACAACTATTGCTCATTACCTAAGCGGAATGTTTATTGCACTTGGCAGAATGGTTGGGGCAAACTTTTATGAAATATTTACATTTGGAAAACTGGCCAATCTTCTGGTTTATGCAACTGTATGTTATTTTGCTGTTAAAAAGCTGAAAAGCGGCAAAATGATAATGATTGTTATTGCACTTTTCCCAACAAACCTTATGTTGGCAACATCATATTCTTATGATTATTGGGTAACTGCATTTGGCTTTTTGGGAATGGCATATTTTGTTAGCGGATTACAGGCACCTGAAAAATCAGTATCCGTAACCGATACAATTATTATGTGCGCTGCGTTTTCTATTTCGGCGATACCAAAGTTGATTTATGCTGTTTTGCTTATTATTCCTTTCTTTATGAACAAGGAAAAAATTGAAAAGCCCAAGCGTTATTATTTTATCTGCACATTAACAATTGTAGTGCTACTGACAGTATTGGCAGTAAAAGTTTTTGCACAAGCTTCCTCCGCTGGCGATATACGAGGAGGAAGCGATGTTAGTCCACCCGATCAGATTGCTTTTATCCTATCTAATCCTTTGCGTTATGCAAAGATATTATTTAAGTTTTTGACTAAATATCTTTCTATGGGATTAATGAAAGAATATATTGTGAATTACGGATATTGCGGTATGGGAATAGGGGCTAACGTGTTTGTGGCGTTAATGATGATAACAACGTTGACTGATAAAAGCAATTACGATGTACAAGCATACGGATGGTTTTTGAGATCATTTATGATTTTATTGTTCTTAGGAATGTCCGCGGCAATAGCAACCGCTTTGTATATAGACTTTACACCTGTTGGTCACGAAACGGTAAACGGTTGCCAGCTTAGGTATTTGATTCCTCTTTTGTATCCGCTTTTATCGGTCATTTGCGGAAAGGGAATAAAACTTAGAATAAACAGAAGCGTGTATAATTATATTTGCCTGATTATGTGCGTAGCTGTTAATTATGTGAATATTTACACAGTACTGCTCAGTCGCTGGAAATAAAGAAGAGGATTAAGATGAACTTTTGTATCTTCTCGGCAAACTATCTGCCGCATATAGGCGGAATTGAAAGATACACCTATTATCTTTCAAAAGAGCTTATAAAACGCGGACACAATGTAACTGTTGTCACCGAAAATGTTGTAAAAGGGGATCCACACGAAATATCCGATGGGATTGAGATTTTTCGCTTCCCCTGTTACAATCTAATAAACGGCAGATACCCTATAACAAAGAAGAATAAGCTTTCTAAAGAAATAGACACGGAAATAAACGGCAGAAAGTTTGATTTTGTAATAATCAATGCCAGGTTTTATCTTCATAGCATTTATGCGGCAAAATTCGCCCATAAGCATAGTATCCCGATGATAACAATTGAGCACGGCTCTTCGCATTTGTCGGTTAATAACAGGTTATTTGACTATCTCGGTGCAAAATGGGAACATTTTATAACCGAAAGACTTAAAAAATATTGCAAAGATTATTATGGCGTATCTAAAGCGGCTTGTGATTGGAGCGGACACTTCGGTATAAAATCAAAAGGTGTTCTTTATAATTCAATCGATTTAACCGAGATAGAAAGCCTTTGTGAAAACCCTGTTTGTGATTACAGAAAAGATTTAGGTATTCCAAAATCGGCAAAGGTTATTGTTTTTACCGGAAGACTTATTAAGGAAAAGGGAATATACCAGCTCGCGAAAGGCTTTATCAGTCTTAATGATAGTAATGCATATTTGCTTATCGCAGGTGATGGACCTGAAATGCAGGGGCTAAAAGATATCGGAGGAGAGCATATATATCTACTCGGTAAACTTGACTTTTCTCATATAATTGCCCTTTTAAAGGATTCCGATATTCTTTGTTTGCCATCTGTTTCTGAAGGAATGTCAACATCCGTTCTGGAAGCAGCTGCAACAAAAACATTTGTTATAACCACAAAAACCGGCGGTTCAAAAGAACTTATCAACAGTGATGAATTAGGCATTGTTACCGATGGCAATACAGAGGATGAGGTTTTTAAGGCGTTAAAATGCGCTATTCAGAATGATGAATACCGCGATAGTGCAACGCAAAAAGCCTACGATAGGTTAAAAGAGTATTTCGTTTGGGAAAAGACTGCCGACAAGGTAGAAGATATATGTAAAAAAAACAAAGGGGATAAGGAATGAAAACGCTGATAATAATTCCGGCATATAACGAAGCCGAGAATATAGAGCGAGTAGTTGAAAATCTGAAGAACAATTATCCGCAATATGACTATGTTGTTATAAATGATGGTAGCGGTGATAATACTGCGGCAATTTGTAAAAGAAACAATTATAACTACATAAGTCATTCTATAAATCTCGGACTTGCAGGTGCTTTTCAAACCGGTATGAAATATGCTTTAAGAAATGATTATGACGCTGCTATTCAGTTTGATGGTGATGGCCAACACAATCCGGAGTATATTCAGGATATGCTAGATAAAATAAAAGAAGGCTATGACATAGTTGTAGGTTCAAGATTTGCAGAGAAGAGAAAACCATTTTCAATGAGAATGATAGGAAATAATCTTATAGAAGCAGCTGTACTACTAACTACAGGCAAAAAAATTCACGATACAACTTCCGGAATGCGTATTTACAACAAAAAAATGATTGAAAAACTTGCTCAAGGGATTGATCTCGGCCCTGAACCGGACACTTTAGCTTTGTTGATTAGGAAGGGTGCAAAAGTTTCAGAGGTTCAAGTGGAGATGAATGAGAGAACAGCCGGAGAAAGCTATCTTACATTTACAAAGTCCTTAAAATATATGACAAGGATGATGGTATCAATTCTTTTCTTGCAGTGGTTTAGAAAGGGGTAAAAAAGATGTCAGTTGGTCTAAGAGTATTACTAATTGTTGTTTCTCTTATAGTTATGGTGTTCGTAACAAGAAAAATAAAGAGAACGGATTTTGTTGTTGAGGATTCTTTCTTTTGGATAGCTTTAAGTGTCTTGTTCTTGATTATCAGCATTTTTCCAAAGATATGTTATAAGCTGTCAGAGCTGATAGGGTTTGAATCCCCATCCAATTTTATTTTCTTGTCAATATTTTTCCTGTTGCTAGCTAAAGAATTCTTTATGTCAGTTAAAGTTTCAAAATTGCAAATAAAAATGGCTAACCTTATACAGGAAATGGCTATTGAATCTAATGAAAAAGAGAATAAATAATAATAACAAAGCCCCAATCACTCATTTATGTGATTGGGGCATGTTGTTTATAATCAGCTGCAGTAAAGTGTTGTTTGTTTATATGGATGCTAAATAATCTCTTTAAACCTTTTAACAACACTCTTTGAAAACTCGATATGGCCGAAGTCATTGGGGTGGACGCAATCGGCAGAATAGTATTTTATATCGTGCGGGACCATATCTATTCCTTCGATTACGGTTATATTATCAAGGCCTTCAATAGACTCCTTGATTGTTGCCGCTATATCGGAAAACTCTTTAAAGTTTGGCTTCTCTTTGTAGTCGTTTCGCCAGATGGGCATAAAAGCGAAAATCTTGGCTCTCGGGTAATGTTTTCTGATACTTGTGTAAAACTCGCGGCTTCGCTCGCGGGTCAGTTCTCTGGTCATTCCCGGTTTCGCCCAGTGGTTTGTACCGTAGGCAACGGTGATATAATCGGGGTCTAAATCTTCCTTTTCTTCTACAAGCCATGGGCAGAATTTTTCGCCGCCTATCGCTTTGCATATCTCTTCCGCGTCAAAAAGTTCCGATAAAGCAACGCCGTATCTGTTTTGCGGATGAACGCAGTCATAACCTTGTGTTATTGAGTCGCCGTAGGTGATAAGCGTTTTTGTATGCCTTACCGGTGTAAAGGTGCTGCCGTCATCAAGCTCGATTTCGGCAATATGAGAACATACAAGCGGCGGCATAAAGAT
>CAMOQI010000018.1 GCA_946622835.1 uncultured Candidatus Melainabacteria bacterium | reverse complement strand
AAAAACTGGTAGTGGCCTGAATTGCGGGGCGTTGATAAAAGAAGACGGGTGGAAGATTTCTAAGGATTATCCTTGGTAGGAATTGTTTGTTTTAATTTTTTCTAAAGTGTGATAAAATGTATTTATGGTTGATAAAGATTTAGGTTTGTTATTGGCGAACGATACAAGCGCTTTTGAAGGCAACAATGTATCCTCTTATATGCTTGCGCGGCTTGATGATGTGATTTTTAGCTTTCAAGATGGTATCTCGCAAGAGGTATTGGGTATTTATGCTAAATTTCTTCCCATGAAGCAAGAAGCGCCAGAGCATATGAAAAACGAACTTTTTACGGCGATAAAAAATTATTTGAGGGAGAAGGTTGCCAATAACGAATTTGCGGATGTTTTATTGCTTGGCAGATTTTTGATTGTTAAATCTCAGATAACATCAAGTATATACAGTGATATTGCGCAGTCTTTGGCGGCTTTGGGAGTCGAGGATTTGGCGCTTGAGTTTATAGAGCTTTATGAGCAAAAAGAACCGAATAAGCCTTTAGAATATTTAACCTTGGGGAATTTTTATAATTTATATATGAAGGATTACAAAACGGCTATAAAGTATTACGAACAATACTTAAAAATTGATAAGACAAAGCCTGTTATTTATACGATTGTCGGAAGTCTATATGCAAAAGTTTATGGGGATTACAGTCTTAAGGATCAGGTTGCATATTATGAAAAGGCTTATAAGTTAAAGCCAAAAGACAGGTTGATTTTACACACTTTGGCTTACGGTTATGAAAAAATGAGGGATGTTGATTCTGCCGACAGATTTTACCGTGAATTGTTGGAGAATAATCCTACAGATACTGATTTTTATAATTATGGCGGATTTTTAATAAGCTGCGGTGATTTTGAGCGCGGGTTTGAGTATTTGACCCATAGGTTTAATATAGATGATATAAATTTGAGGTATCCGCTTGAAGATGATGGAAAAAGGTGGAATTTTGTTGATGATATTTCTCAAAAGACATTACTTGTTATGTATGAACAGGGTTTTGGGGATACAATTATGTATTGCAGATTTGTGCCTTTGCTCAAAAGATTTGCAAAAAGAGTAGTGTTTGTTGTTCAGCCTCCTTTGTGTAATTTGCTGAAATCATCCCCAATTGTATCGGAGGGTGTTGAAATATATTCGAATATTGAGGGATTAGAATATGATGTTCACATGGCTTTGATTGATGCTGTGCATGTTTTGGGCATTAATTCTTCTGAAATTCCTTATCCGGATGGATATTTGCAGGTTGATAATGAAAAAATTAAAAAATATGCGGATAAATATTTGACAAAATCCGATAATTTAAAAGTCGGGATTGCATATAAGGGAAGTAAAAGTGCAAATTATCACGGGCGCGATATTGAAGTTGAAGAATTAAAATCTTTGTTTGATATTGAAGGTACGGAGTTTTATTCTTTTACAATGGAGAATGTGAGGTTCGAAAATTTAAATCTTTTGGGAGAAAGTTTTAATGATTTTGAAGATACTGCATGTGCGTTAAAAAATATGGATGTTGTAATCTCAACGGATAATGTTATATTGAATTTGGCGGGGGCTTTGGGGGTAAAAACGTACGGATTATTTAATGAGTACCCGAATTTCAGATGGTTTAAACTTTCCGGTGCGGATTTGGGTTGGTATAGCTCAGTAAAACCTTATCAGATAACCGATAAAATATTATTAAATGAAGTTTTAAACTCATTAAAAGAAAATATTACAAAACAAATTTCACGGAAATAAGCTATGGAGTTGCGGGTTTTTTATTAAGTTTTATCCCTGAATTCCAGATTTGTTTGATTTGCTGAGTTTTATCCGGTTGTTGCGAAAGTTCAAAGTACGCCAAAACTTCGTTATTATATGAGCTTAAAATTTTTATTTTATGCGCGGTATCAAGATTTTTCGACAACATATCAGGTGACAGATCATATTTTTTGGACTTTATAAGTGTGTAGTTAAAAGCATTGTTGAAAAACATTCTCTTTACATTATCAGACATTGATATCCAAGCTTGAGGATTTATGTAAAACAAATATTCATCTTCTTTAATTTCAATTTTTTCAAAGTTTGTTTCGGTTGCTTTTGTTTGATAGGAGGTGAGTTTTTGAATCATTTCGTATTTAGTTTTTGGGTTTTGTTCCATATATTTTTGGAACAATTTTCCTGAACTGAGAATTATGATTCCTCCGCATAATACGGTTATAACAGGAGCCAAAAAGGCAAATAGGATTGCTTGAATTGATTGGGAATTATGAAAATTTTCCAAAGATTCTGTTTTTTTGGGATATGCCCATTCGTTACCTTTCATCCCGCAAATCAACATAAAAATAAACCAGCCGCCTGCCGTAAATAATAATGGTAATACCAACAAAGCAATATAAACCTTGTTCCACAATCCCCAGATCCAAGTTCCCCAAAAAGCGCCCCAGTTAAATTTTATCAAATCGCTTTTCGGTTTAGAACTTGTTATTTTTCCTTTGAAAAATATCAGGCATGTTGTGATGAAAATATCTAAAAATCCAAAGCTGTATCTGATTCCTGCGGGTGTTGCGGAAATTATTTTTATTACAAGAAAAATTGAAGCAATTAAAAATATTTTATTGTCGTTTCTTTCTCCGATAATATCTCTTATTCTGCGTACAACCGCTCCAAACATCAAGGCTCCGGCAATAATTCCTGTAGCTAATATTAATACGGAAAGCCAAAACGGAGTTGAGACTTTAAAAACATTTATCAGAGTCGGATTTTTTAACAGCGTGTATAATAAAGGGGTATTATATATTAGGTTTTCAATAAGTAAAACTATTAAACAAATTATGATAAAATTTCTTCTGTCAATTACACCCTGTAATGATAATAATTTATTATTCTCTTCAAAATAATTCATAGCACCCCCTAAAAATACAATCCAATTTAAACATAAACGAAACATACTTGCAACGTATGCGTTTTTTAATTAAAATTTTTGTGTATGGTATTTAAAAGGGATGGCGATTATGGCAGTGCAGAGGCAAAGAGTAAAAGAACAGGATAAAATTGAGAGAAGAAGTAATTTTGAAGCTGTTGAGAGTAATTTTACATCGGAGCAGGCAGCAATAGAAGCTTCGCGATGTTTGCAGTGTAAAAATCCAAAATGTGTTCAGGGCTGCCCTGTTAATATCCAAATTCCCAAATTTATTGATGCTTTAAAGAAAGGCGAGCTTGATGAGGCAGGAAAAATAATTCGGCAAACAAATATGCTCCCGTCGGTTTGCGGTCGAGTTTGCCCTCAAGAAAGGCAGTGCGAGGGGAATTGCATATTGGGAATTCGTGGAGAAGCTGTTTCTATCGGTGCTTTAGAGCGTTATGTCGGAGATAATACCTCGGCAGAAACATTTGATATTAAACCTTCGGGTAAAAAAGTGGCTGTTGTTGGTTCGGGTTGCGCAGGAATTACGGCTGCCGCCGATTTTAGAAAAGCAGGTCATGAGGTTGTTGTATTTGAAGCATTGCATGAGTTAGGCGGAGTGTTGCGTTATGGAATTCCTCCTTTTAGGCTCCCAAGGAAATTTCTTGACAGAGAAATTCAAAATCTTAAGCAAATGGGAGTGGAATTTAAAACAAATGTTATTGTCGGTAAATCAATTACTTTAAAACAGTTAAAAGATGACGGATTTGATGCTATATTTATATGCTCCGGTGCGGGGCTGCCCAAAATGATGCATATAAAAGGTGAAAATCTTAACGGGGTATATTCTGCCAATGAATTCTTAACCCGTGTTAACTTGATGGGTGCTGACGGGAAAAATTGTGTCACCCCTTTAAAGGTAGGAAAGAAAGTCGCTGTAATCGGGGGTGGAAATGTTGCAATGGATGCTGCCAGAACGGCTGTACGTGTCGGATTTGAAGAGGTGTCAATTTTGTATCGCAGAACAGAAAAAGAGCTTCCCGCACGGCTTGAAGAAATTCGCCACGCAAAAGAAGAAGGGATTGAATTTAAATTTTTACACGCTCCTGTTGAAATATTGGAAAAAGACGGTTATGTTCAAGGGATGAAATTTGAAATAATGGAACTTGGCGAGCCTGATGAATCGGGCAGAAGACGTCCTGTAGGAACCGGCAAATATGTAACAGAAAATGTTGATACGGTAATTGTTGCACTTGGCACAGGCCCTAATCCGATTATCCAAAACTCCGCAAGTGAAGAAGGTTTAGATCTTATAACAGATTCAAAAGGCTATATTAAAGTTGACGGGCAAACCCGAGCAACAAATATTGCAACGGTATATGCAGGAGGCGATGTTGCACCTGTCGGGGAATCAAATGCCATAAATGCAATGGGCGCAGGGAAAAAAGCCGCAAGGGCAATTAATGATATGTTGGAAAAGAATTAAACTATGTTACGAAAGCTTATTTATACATCTATGGCGATTATATTTTTTGGATGCTGTGCGGTTGCATATGAGCTTGATATGTCTGTAGATGAGGAGATTAAAAAGAAATATGATTCTTCAAAATTGAATTATGAAGTTTTGCCAAATCTTCCTAAAATAGACAATTCAACTCAGAAAACTCAAGTCCAAACAACAGTGCCAAAGACTCAGCCTAATTTTTCAAATTCAACTTTAAATATAACTCCGATAGATAAGTCAAAGGCTGTAAAGCTTCGAGCGGGCTTGAAATTTCCTGTCAAATCCAATCAGTTGATAACTGACAGTATAAGAATAGGTTCAAATGTATCATTTACAACTTCTGCTCATGTTTATACAAAAACTTTGACAATTCCTGCAGGTTCAAAGTTAAACGGGGTTATTGTGAATTCGCACAATCCTCAGCTTGCGGGAAACGGCGGGCTTGTTGTCGTGAGAATAAATTCGATTACAACAGGTTCAAAGACATATTCCGCGGATGGAAAAGTTACAAAAGCTAATTATAAACGTATATTTTTCAATAATATTAAAGGAAAGCGCAAATATTGGTCGAATGTAGGAAAGCAAATCAGCAAAGGGGAAAACTTTTACGGCAAGACTAAAAAAGTTTCAAACAAAATGTCTAACATTCCGATTATAGAGTATGTATCGTTTGTTCCAAAATTTGTGGGGGCATTGGGTTATGGAGTTAATGCTATAGCATCTCCTGTGATTGGTGTTTTTGGTAAAGGTGGTTCTGTGTCAATTCCGGCCGGTTCTGCCTTTGAAATTAAGTTGGTTGAGGATTTGTATTTGTATTAAACTTGAATAAAAGCCTTTGTTATGCTATACTTGAACTATGTTCACGGGAATTATTGAGGAAATCGGAGAAATTAAAACTTTTTCAAAACTGTCAAATGGTGCGGTTGTTGAAGTTGTTTGCAATAAGGTGCTTGAGGGAACCAAAATCGGTGACAGTATTTCAATAAATGGTGTTTGTGAGACTGTAATTGAATTAAAAAATTCATCTTTTCTTGCAAAAATTAGCGATGAAACTCTTGCTGTTACTACGTTTTCAAATTTAAAACAGGGGGATAAAGTTGATCTTGAGCGTGCATTAACATTAAATTCCCGTATAGGCGGTCATATTGTATCCGGTCATGTTGATTGCGTCGGTAAAATTTTAAAGATAGAAAAGCTTTCACAATTTTATAATCTTGAAATTGAACTGCCCTATGATTTTTCAAAATATGTTGTGTATAAAGGTTCAATTACAATTAACGGAATAAGTTTAACTGTTGCGACCGCGGCGGAAAACAGGTTTACAGTTGCGATAATCCCTCATACGTTTGAAAATACAATTCTAAAATATTTGAATACAGGTGATTTTGTAAATATTGAAACTGATATTTTAGCCAGGTATATTGAAAAAATGTTATCCGTGCGTGATAATGATAAAAAAATAACAGTAGGATTTTTACAAGAGAACGGATTTGTGTAATGGAAGAAAAATTCAGATTTGATGATATAGAAGAAGCTATAAAAGATTTTGCCTCAGGTAAACCTATTGTAGTTGCAGATGATGAAGATAGAGAAAATGAGGGAGATGTTATAGTTTCTGCACAAATGGTTACCCCTGAAATTATAAATTTTTTAGCAACAGAGGTAAGAGGTCTTGTTTGTCTTGCAATATCTCCCGAAATAGCAAAACAATTGGATCTGCCTCAGATGGTTGATAAAAATACCGAAGAAATGAAGACCGCATTTACAATTAGTATAGACGCAGATGAAAAATACGGGGTAACAACCGGGATTTCAGCGTATGACAGAGCAAAGACAATAGAGGTTGCGATTGCTCCGGATGCAATACCGTCAGATTTGCGCAGGCCCGGGCATATGTTCCCTTGCGTTGCAAGAGCGGGCGGGGTATTGGAAAGAACAGGTCATACCGAATCAGTTGTTGATTTGGCAAAAATTTGTGCGCACAGACCGGCAGGTGTTATGTGCGAAGTTATGGCACCTGATGGACATATGGCAAGGCGTGATGATTTAAGAAAATTTGCCGATAAGCACGGTTTGAAATTTATTTCTGTTGCTCAACTTATTGCTCATCGCTTAAAGTCTGAAAAATTGGTTACAAGGGAAGCGGAGACATTCTTGCCGACGGCATATGGGGAATTTAATTTGTATGCGTACAGAAATAACATAAATGGAACAGAGCATGTTGCGCTGGTGAAAGATGACGGATCAGATAAGATTCCTGTTGTCAGAGTTCACAGTATGTGTTTAACAGGCGATATTTTTCATAGTCTAAAATGTGATTGTAATTCTCAACTTCATAATGCCCTTAGGTATATTGACGAATACGGGAAAGGCGCGGTTGTCTATTTAACTGACCATGAAGGACGCGGCATAGGGCTTTGTAATAAAATTAAGGCATATAAGCTTCAAGAAATGGGGCAAGATACGGTGGAAGCTAATTTGTCGCTTGGATTCAAGTCTGATTTGAGGGATTACGGAACGGGGGCTCAGATTCTTGTTGATTTGGGTTATACTAATTTTAATCTCATATCAAATAATCCTAAAAAAATTAAAGGACTTGAAGGATATGGATTGCATATAAACGAGCTTGTTAAGGTACCTTCCGAGATTACGCGGTACAATCAAAGGTATATGGATACTAAAAAAGAAAAAATGAATCACTATTTATAAGGAAAATGATAAATGTATACTACAAAAATTCTAACGACAGATGATTATGACAAATTCCAAGACTTGTATGAAGATTTTAAATCAAAAGCGGCAAGTGAGTACAATTTTGAGCTTGAACCTCTTGATTATGAAGGATTTCTGGAAGCTTTAGATAAAGATTTGATAAAATGTATTGTCCTTTATGATGATGACGTTGCAAAAGCTTTCTTGGTTTATACAACAGCAATTTCAGAAGCCGTTGAATTAAATATCATTCATTCATTTTCAAAAGAAGAATTTAACGATATGGCAAGGGAGCTTTTGGAAAAATTTATCGATGTTACTGCAACATTGCGACGTGAAAAGATAGTATGTTATCCGATGTTGGGCGAACAAAAAAATCTCATCAGTACAATTGCAAGACTCGGGTTTAAGTTCGTTGGAATAGAAGTTCTACGTTTTAAATTTGACAAACCCGTATGTCAGGAGGTTTTTGAGCACGCAAGAATAGTCAAACAGCCTGATGATTACGAAGTTGTTTCTTGGGAAGACAAGTATTTAGATGATGCGGTAGAAGTTATTCAAGAGGCATTTAAAGACAGCTCGGATGCATTGTTTGATCCAAGATTTACAACGCTTGAGGGCACAAGGGATATAATAGAAAAAATTGTTAATAACGTATATGCCGAATTTATGCCGAATTCTACAAGCGTATTGTTGTATCAAGGCAAACCTATAGGCTTTTCTTTTATGAATCTCACAGGCGGTTCTATTGTAAATATTCCGATTGTTGGTATAAAACAAGAGCACCAAGGTAAAGGGTTATCAACAATTATGTTGAAGCATTCAATGGATTATGTGATAATGGCGGTCAATCGTTACGGAACCCCGATTACCGAGATTAACACAACAACTGAAACCAATAATCTTCAAGCTTTAAGACTGTATAAAA
Source organism: uncultured Candidatus Melainabacteria bacterium (assembly GCA_946622835.1). Classification (GTDB taxonomy): domain Bacteria; phylum Cyanobacteriota; class Vampirovibrionia; order Gastranaerophilales; family Gastranaerophilaceae; genus Zag111. The sequence continues at coordinate 778 of CAMOQI010000018.1, read as the reverse complement.
ACTTAGGATTTATGGAGGATTACAGCTATCCTCAGTCTTATCTTCCAATATCTTGACCAAACAAAAAAAATCATTTAAATTAAGAGTATGGCAGGAATTGATATAAAAAGATTTTTCAATAATTTTGCTCAGAATTATAATAACCAAACTTTTGGTGCCAAAAATGCAAATAATATGCCGCAAATACAGCCTCAGCCGATGCCTGCACCTGCTGCGCAAAACACTCCAAAGCCTGCGGATATTCCAAAACCCTTGCCAACCCCGAACACTCCGACTCCGACGATGCCGTCTAATACTGCGCAAGGTCAAGCCGTATTTGCAAAAGATATATTGGGTTTTCCAAGAAATGCCAATGAGTTTATATATATGGTTCAGCGCGGAATGACCCAAGCTCAGTTTAATCAAATGTTTTCAAACCAAATGGCTGCGCAAAGAATTAACCTGTCGCAGATGCAAGCACAAATCCTTGCTCAGTTGCAAGGGCTTGACACTTCTGCGGCAAAAGAGATGGTAAATGTTCAACTTGCAAGCCAGATTCATGGTGCGTTTAAGAATCTTGATATTCTTTCAGGCGGAATGATTAACCTTAATCAAATTGCGCAATTGTTCCAAATAAACGGTAAAGAGGCGATAACAAAGCTTATAATGCAAATGACTGAGGCATCAAAAGCCGGTATAACCGATCTTACTCAGCTTAAGGAGATGGCAAAATTTATCAACGCAAGCGTTGCGATAGCGTCGGAAAACAATCCTCAAAAGACTTTGAAGTTGTTGTTGC
>CAMOQI010000017.1 GCA_946622835.1 uncultured Candidatus Melainabacteria bacterium | reverse complement strand
GCCGAAACTGAATTGTTGATATCCGTTTCCGCCTTGGAATCCAAAGTTTTCAAACCCCGGAGGCGGAGTATAATCAGCACCCCCTTGCCAGCCTGAACCAAGGCTGTCATATCTTTGACGTTTTTGCTTGTCGCCCAAAACCTCATAAGCCTCATTTATTTCTTTAAATTTTTCTTCCGCAGCTTTTGTTTTATTAACATCGGGATGATATTTACGCGCAAGTTTTCTGTATGCGGACTTTATCTCCGCTTCAGTGGCATCTCGTTTAACACCTAATGTTTCATAGTAATCTTTATACTTCATAATAAGAATCTCCTGTTTTAATTCTAATATAAAATAGGAGATTTTTTGTATTTTTAATTATTTTTTAATGTTCTAACCACCATCCGCACTCATCTCAAGCAGATCTTTTTTTATAACTTTTAAAGACTCTTTATCTTTTAAAAAATCCAATATTTTTTTACTGTTTCCGTAAGCCAAAGGTCTTTTTATTTCTTTCATGGAAGGTAACAACATGGAAACCTCCAATAAATGCCCGTTAAATTTATCGCTATCTTGAGATATAGTAAATGCAAGACCCTTAGCGTTAAGCTCTTTTGTGCCGTTCACAATCCCTTGGGTTATAGCCTGATAAAACCTGTCATCAGAAATTTTATGCTGTGCATTTTTATATAGATCATCAATTAAACTTTTGATGGTTTCGTTTAAATCTGCATAATTTTTCCTAAACGGAGAATTTAACGGTAGTATTGTTGTATTTCCAAATTTAATCATATATTTAATTTCCTTATTTTACGCTACGAAACTTATTTCATAATGAGGTTTGAACCCCTCAAGCTTTGCCTTTTGGATAGCATCATCACTATCACATAAAATTTCCATATTTTTTCTGGATAAAGATTTTGGCAAACCCTTCGGGATATTTCTTACTTTCATCTTTCCGCCAAGTTGGCTTATTCTGTCATCATTGTGGCAGTTTTGAGAATATCTTTGGTATCTCAGGGCATTTCTTTCATCAAGAGATAAAAGGCGCGCCTGATACGGTTTAAATATATCATTTATTGTATTTTTTTCCTGCATACAATTGTATATTGCATCATGTTCTAATCTGTAAAAATCGCCTTTGCCGACCTGAAGTTCTGTTATTCTGCCGTCAGGCAATTCTATCTTCATTTGCGCCCTTGTATAACCGTAATTTTTTATAGCGGAAGCCTCCTCATTGGTTAAATTTGCCATTCCGTATTTTAAAATATCTTTATCTGAAGCACATGTTGTAATTGAAAACTTTTCACCTGTTGCAAGCTGCATTTTTTCAATTTCTCTTATTTGTGCATCAGAAAATACAGGAATGCCGTCAGGGCCTCTGTAATTGCAAAATCTTATTACCTTTATGGGTTTTATTGCCGGATTACTTTCTAATTGTGCCAATAATTTTAGATTAACCCCTTCCATTGCAAGTTTATCAATTGTTGTTATATTACGATTAAGAGCATCTTTCATCATTCCAAGCATAACAGTATTAAAAACAGGCTCGGATTGTTTTTCCGCAACTTTCAACAATACGGGACGCAATAATTTATCGGCGACTTTTTTCTGAGAGGGAGAAAGACTTCTATCACCATTCAATGCTCTTAATACAAAGCGTTTTTCTCTGCGTGATAATGGCTTTCCATTTATTTCAACATCTTGCAAAACCCTTATAAGATCTTTCCTTGTAAAATCTTTCGGATAAACCCTGCCGGCGATAAAATCGGTTATAATCTTCAATCCGTCTTCATCTGAGCTAACAACTTTTCCTTTTTTGTTTATAGCCTTTTTAAGTTTTGAATAGTTTGAACTAATACCTTTAGCTCGCGTTTCTATCGTCAATCCGGGAAACATTTCTTCCAAATACATGCGAAACGCCGGTTCATCTTTTGCCGCCTGTTTATTTATTCTAATTGCCATATTTCCTAATTCTCCCTCTGCTAAAGGATTTTGCGCAAGAGACTTGGCATCTATCGCAAAAGAAGGCTTTTTAGCGGCACTTGTAGCCGGATTAACAGGGATGGTAATATCCGGAGATACTCTTAAACGCACGGATTTTGTCAAATCCGCTTCAACAGATTTAGCAAAATTCAAAACATTATTTTTCATTACTCCTTTTGAGCATTTTATTGTAGCAGCTAAATAATCGAGCCCAAAAGGTATAGCTTTTATAGCTAATTTATACATAGATTTTCCCCTATATATAAATTAAAATTTTCTATCCGAAAAAATTGACAAAAAGTTGGCAGATATTACAAAATTGTAATATCTGCCTATATATACGCGTAAATGTGGTTAATATTATCTTAAGCTGACTTTTACAGCCGGGCCTTTTTGCTCGATTTCAACTTTATTTTCTCTGGCTAACCAACCAAGACCTAAATCCGCAAAATTACCTTTTAAATCCAAATCTTTTTTCATTTTTGAAAAAGATGTTGTTCCGTTTTGATGTAAATAATTATAGATTTCTCCTGCTGAAAATCCTATTTGTTCTTCTAAACTTAAACTTACTCTTTTTGCCATCTTTGTCTCCTTTGATTTATTGTATGTATAACACTTTTTCTATATGAAATAATACGATACACTTAGTGCTTTGACAATCAATATAAAGGTGTAAATTTTTTAATAGTTTATGGTAAAATATACTCTGTAAGGAGTATTGATATTGCTGGTTGTAAGTAATGTTGCATCAAACAAAACAACATTTCTAAGGGAGAAATACACACAACTTTTAAATTCGGGGGTAAGCGCTGCCGAAATTCTTGTACTCGTACAAAACTCAACCCTAAAAAACAGATTTATTGAAGAAACCTTCAAAAATCTAACAATTCCCTGCATCGAAAAACCTCAAGTACATTCATTTTATTCTCTTGTTTATAATACCGTGTTGGACAACTGGGCATTTTTAGAAGAAAGAAATATTTTCAACAACCCTGTTATTTTACCCAATTTAGCAGGACTTGAAGTTTCCCAATTCATACTAAAAGACATCTTAAAAGAAGTGAAATTCAAAGGCTACAATTCAAGAATGTCACTTTTGCATCAAATATTCAGAAGGTACTCACTTATTGTCCAAAATAACCTAAGTCAAGATGAGGTTAATCAAAGGGCTGAAATATTAAAAGAAGGATTTTCTGACGATGCAAATCTTGCCATTAAAAAATTTTTAAAAAAGACTCTTGAATTAAGAGATTTTGACTATTTGCGCCAATGCCTGCTATTTAATTTCATTTATCAAAATACCGCTTACTTTAAAGACATAAAATACCTTATAATAGATGATGCAGATGAGTTGACTCCAATTTGCATGGATTTTATAAAATATTTAGCCCCCCAACTGAAAGATCATCACATTGCCATTGATCCGCTCGGTTCAAGCAGATGCGGCTATTTAAGCGCAGATAAAAATAACTTTCAAAAATTAAAAACAATATTCGGAGAAAATCTGCTGAATTTACCTCAAAACGATACAATTGCCCAAAGAGGTTACAATTTATTTTGTAACATACAAAAAGATGAGCACCATATCCTTAAGGGTTTTCATTATGAATCATTAGCAAAACGCTCTTCTATGATAGAAAAAGCCATAGATAAAATAAATTACCTTACAAACGAAAAAAAAATAAGTCCTGATGAGATCTCTGTTATAACTCCGGTTATTGACGATATGTTAAAATTTTCACTAAAACAAGGTCTTCGCCGAAATATTAACCTTATATATATTTCAGGCAGCGAAAAACATATTCAAAACAGACTTGTAAACGCAGCATTAACAATATTAAAACTCAATACAGACTTAAAAAATTCACTCAGCGAATTTGATTTAAGAATAATTCTGTCAGAATTTCTACAAATTCCGCTAAAATACTGCGAAGAAATTTTACATACCTTCCACAAAACAAAAAACCTTATCCCCCACCAATTTGCCGATGACGAATACAGTAAAAAATACGCAAAATTTCTACAACTTGTCTTTGACCTTTCTCAATCTGAAGCAAAAATCTCCGAACAATTGGTCAAAATATATGAAGAACTTTTCAGCCTAAACATCTCTGATTACGAAGAAATTAACAAATTTAATTTCTTCATAAAACAAATTACCGATTTTGAAAATATATTTGGCAAGGATTTTAACAAAAGAAAACCAGAAATTATTATCCAAGCTCAAAATTCAATAATCGCAGAAAACCCATATTCCATTTTAGAAATAAACAAGCAAGATTTAATTATTTCAACCCCGCAAAAAATCATAGACAATCACATTCAAACAAAATACCAAATATGGCTTGATATAACAAATTCCGAATGGATAAAATCAGATACAGGGCCATTATACAACGCTTGGGTATTCCAAAAAGATTGGTACAAAAAAGATTACACCTTAGAAGATAACCTTACGCTATCAAAAGACAAAAATTCCAGAGTTTTGCGCAAGCTATCCCTCAATTCAAGTTCCGAAATATATTGCTACTCAAGTTTATTTGACTCGAATGGGGTGGAAAACTACGGTGCTATTGAAACTTATATTATAACAGAGGATGAAAAACAAACCTTACAAAATTCTACACCATTTAAAATAGTCCCGCGACCTGACCAAAAACCTGTATTAGACTATAAAAACGGGGCTTTAGGAATTTCAGCCGTCCCGGGGGCAGGCAAAACAACCGTATTACTTGCTTTAATTATAGAACTTCTTAATAGGGGGATAGAGCCGGAAAATATTTTTGTACTGACATATATGGACTCGGCTGCAAGAAATTTCAGAGAACGTATAAAAAAAGTTCGCACCAATTCATCTAAACTTCCCAATATAAGTACAATACACGGACTTGCGCTAAAAATACTGAAAGAAAACGGCAACAACGAAAAACTCGGATTATCCGCAGATTTTGAAATATGCGATGATTCACAACGAAATCGTATAATGCGCGAAATTTCCGCAAAGTTAAATATTGAGCGCAAACTAACCGAAGAATTCGGCAGTGCTGTTTCTATATACAAATTTGGCGGCAAGAACACAAATAACAATTCTATCAAAATAAATAACGATAAAAAGCTTTCACAATTCTTATTATTTTTTGATACTTACCAACAAACTCTTAAAGAATACAATTTAATTGATTATGATGATATGCTCACAGGAGCTGTCAAAATCCTTGAAGATAACCCGGATATTTTAGAATATTACCAAAATCAATGCCAATTCATAATAGAAGATGAAGCCCAAGATTCTTCCTTGGTACAACAAAAATTAATTACTCTTCTGTCAGGCAAATTTCACAACGTTATAAGATGCGGAGACGTGAACCAATCGATTACCGCAACATTTTCCAACGCTGATGTCGAAGGTTTTAGAAAATTCTTAACACAAAACCCTAACGTCTCAATGAATTCATCCCAAAGGTGTACAAAAGATGTTTGGGAGCTTGCAAACAAGCTTGTTCAAGCAACCGGACAAAATCCCGAAAATCAACAAGCCTTCTACAAAATGTATATGCAGCCGGTCGAAGATAAAAATCCGCAACCGTACGGAAACGGCGGAGTTTTGGCAAAAATTTTTGACAACACAACAGATGAAAAAAACTTTATACTAAAAACTATCAAAGATATTCTTGCAAAAAATCCAAATGCCACAATTGGTATTCTTTTAAGAAACAACTATCAAGTATCCGACTGGCAAAATCTGCTTGAAAACAGCGGTTTAAGCGTTATAACCAGAAACCAGTGCCTTGAACAAAAAACCATTTTCCGAGCAATTTTTGCCGTATTAAAAATGGTACTAACCCCATTTAATAATGACGTGATTTCTGAAGGATACCAAACTCTTACTGAACTCGGGTTTTACAAAAGAGGCTGTGAAAAAGATATAAAAAACTACGAAAATTCTTTTATCACCCTAAATTCAGATAATATTGAATCTGTAGAATTACAGCAATTCTATTGGGATCTGAATTATTGGGTCAGCCTGTGTTATTTGCAGCCCAACGAAATCGCAATAAAAGCAGGACTGCACTTTTTTAACAGTGAGATAGAAAAATCCAATATCTACCTGATTTCAACCCTGATTAAAAGAATTTGTATCAAAGATAATTCTCTTGAATACGCCATCAATACACTCAAAGAACTTTCTAAAAAGCCAACCCTCAGCGGTTTTAAATTTTTCTCGGAAGAAGATGAAGATGATAAAACATTCCTGCAAGGAAAAATTCAGATTATGACAATGCACAAATCAAAAGGGGATGAATTTAACTTAGTAATTTTACCTGAGATGAGCGAAAAAAATCTTACACTCTCCATTGACAATATCAGCCTGAAATCATCTTCATTTATAGAATCAGTCAGAACACTCAATCCAAACACAAATCGTAAAAGCGATTATGAACTAAAAAAAGAAATCCTTTCGGAAAATTTCAGACTTTTATACGTTGCGATTACACGCGCAAAAAACAAATTAGTAATTACATCAAGTAAAAATTCCAAAAATAAATACGGAAAAGTTCAAAACAACGAACCTTGCAAAATTTTTGAAATCTTGGATTTATTTGGAGGAGAAATATGCTGACGATATTTTCACCTAACATGCTAAAAACATACCAAACATGCCCGCAAAAATTTTTTCTGCAATATATTAAACGGGTAAACATACCCCGACTTACAACCCCTTTTGAAAAAGGTAAGAAAATTCACGCCCTTGCAAACTATTACCTCCAAAAAACGGATATCTCAAGAATTGAAAACGCCCTAACAATTGAAGAAGCTCAAATATGGAAGACCTTACAGCAAAACACCTTTTTCCAAATGAAATGTATAAAATCCGAATTTCAATTATCCTGCAAACTTTCAGATTTTTGGATTGGAGGAAGACTTGATGCTCTTATGCAAGAAGGGGGTAAATATTATATTCTTGATTACAAAACAGGCTCAACTCCTAAAAACCCGCAATATGACATTCAAACAATGGTATATCTGCTATGTTTGGATTGCTATATAAAGGATTACGAATCAATAAGCTTCGTTTACCTGAATCTTAAACACAAAAACAATACCTTAATAACATTTAATGAAGAACTAAAACTTCAATATCAAAAAGCCCTGACAGAACTTTGCTCAAAAATTAACAATGATAAAACATATATGCCAAACACTCAAAATTGCAGCAGTTGTGAATACAAAACATTGTGTAAGCACACTATAAAACAGCCTTTATAGCTTCTATCATCCCCTCACAATCAGCTATATCACGCCCTGCGATATCAAAAGCCGTGCCATGACCGGGGGAAGTTCGTACAATGTCCAAACCTATAGTCATATTAACAGTTTTTTTACCCGCTACCGTTTTTATCGGAATTAACCCCTGATCATGGTAATTTGCAATATAACAATCGTAAGTTGGATTTAAAACTTCGTTATAATAATCCTTTGCCGCACCTACAAATAATGTGTCAGAAGGCAGCGGATTTGTTATATCAACCCCGTTCTTCCTTAAAATATCAACTGCCGGAATTAATACCTCTTCTTCTTCCGAACCTAAAATTCCACCCTCTGAAGCATGCGGATTAAACCCGCAAAGCGCAAGCTTCGGATTCTGAACCCCAAATTGAGTTCTAAAAGTATTTACCAAATTCATAACTTTTTCAACAACCATCTCTTTTGTTAAATTAACCTGTTTTAAAGCGCAATGTCTTGTTAATAAAAGAACCTTGAAATTCCCCGCAACAAAAAGCATTTCCGCTAATTGACCGTCATGCGCAAGAAATTTTTGTAAAATTTCAGTTTGTCCGTTAAAATAATGTCCCGCAAGATGAAGAGATTTTTTTGCCACAGGAGCGGTAACTATTGCCTTTGGATGAATAGCGCAAACCTTTTCCAAGCTTAAAAAAGAAAATTCTCCGCTCTGTCCGGTTATTCTACCGTAGTGCAAATCCGACATATCAAAGGGGATTTCAATAATTTCATATTTATTACAAATATCACCCCCGCCGACATTTTTTAAAAGTTCACTATTGGAAATTAGAACAATCTCATCCGCACCTAAATTTAATTTTTTTAGCGCTTTAACCGTTATTTCCGCACCTATTCCGTTAGGATCTCCTGTTGTAATCGCAATCTTATTCATAATTACTCTTCGTGTTTTTCAAAATAATTAAGTATCTCAATAAGAGTATTAACCCCGCCGAGGTTTCCGGATTTTGTTACAATCCACTGATCGGACATTGCGCTTTTGCTCAGCGCTATCGCACTCATAACTTCATCTATCAATTGAAGCTGATTTGCATTTATGGAATTACAGCACTTATAAGAAGTTTCGCCGCCAAGAGTAACTAATACAGCTTTCTTTTGCGCCAGAACTTTTTGAGTTAATTCCGCAAGGTAATCTGTTACTAAATTTGCTAAACCTGATTTTGTTAAATCAGTATCTTTTGTATCAGAAGCAAAGCCATCAAAATTATTTAACAATTTGGAAGTATGAATAAGAACTATATTACTTCCATACAAATTAGAAACAACACGAGCGACTAACTCCTCACTCACTCCTGCCAATACGGTATCCATATCCAACTCTATAATTAAACTCTTTTCCTCATAATCTTCATTTTGCTCAAATTTTTCTATTTGTTTTGCTGTAATTTGAGTTGCACTGCCTGAAATAATCAATTTTGGTAATTTCGGTAATTTAACAGGCAAAACATCATGCTCTTCAGACGATGATAACCATATATTACTTAAAACCTTTGCCGCAGCGGCAGTTCCGACCGGAAGCAATTTATAATTCGATTTTTCCATAGCAAGGGCAATTTGTTCCAAATCAACAGTTGAAACAGCATCCATTACAATAATTTTTGCACCATCTTCTACTTTTTTATTTATTTTTTTTAAAATCGGACCGGCACCGTCCATTACGGTTTTTAATTTAACACTATCAACCAAATCCTCTAAATTTACACCTAATTGTTCTTTCAACATAGTAGGTAAATGAGATTCGGTAATTGGAGAATGAGGATCAATCGCCATTTCTGTTCGCTCAATCGGAACTCCTCTGAGCAAATGATACCCGCCTACAGTTGTTCTTCCTTCTT
>CAMOQI010000016.1 GCA_946622835.1 uncultured Candidatus Melainabacteria bacterium | reverse complement strand
AAGCATATATTTTTTCTTGATTTCATCATCAGTCAAATTAGAGTTGTCGTCCTCGTTGGTTGTCCATCTTACTTGAGGAATCCTGTGATCTATTTCCAATTGATTTGCAGGTTCAGTACGAACAGAATACTCGTCAACACAATTGTATAGCGCTTTAGCTCGTTTAGCGATTGCTGCCGGTATTCCTGTTCTCGCTTTCAAATCAACATCTAATATTTCTGTGGATTTTAGTTTTCTGTGAATAGTTTTCGCACCGCAATTCTCACAATACGTTTTCTTGTACCAGTTGCCATCTTCATCTTGGTCGAGTTGTATGCCTTTTTCTTGCCGCCACACTTGCCAAGTTTTCGCTTGACCGCTTAGTAATTCACATTTAGTACAATGCCACTTGCAATCCGACATTGTTTCAAAGTCCTTATACTGAGTACTGCCTTCTTTAAATGGATTCACAACTATCCCACCTTTAACACTTGATGAGATAATTATAGCAGAAAAAAAGTAACTTCACAACAGCGAAGTTACTTTTTGATTAAGCAGTGTAGATATTCGGTTGTTTTGTTTGCTGAATAGTTTCGGTTTTCATCAACATCAGCCTTGAATCTTTTGTAGTCTGTACTAAATTGCTGATACTCGCCATACTTTTCCATAGTTTTACGAATTGTATTGAAATCCATCAATCCTTCATTGTTGTAACTAAGGAATATGTAATTGAACTCAGCGTTTCTCAATACTTCATCAAACGCCTCAACTACCGTTCGCTTTGAACAGAATGCACTTTTTTGTTCTGTGTAATCTCTGAGTCCGGTTTTTCCTTTTAGTACCGGATTGTCATATAATGCAATCGTCTCAAGCACGTGATAGTTTGTGCAATACTGTCTTGCGTTGTATGGGGGATCCATATAGAGAATATCTCCGCCAATTTCCTTTATCAAGTTAGTGATATTATCTTTATAAGCTTTGCTTTCTTTATCACCATCAATTATTGGAAGCAATTCGAGCTCAAACTCTTTTGCTGCGGACTTCTTTACTTTTTTGAGGAAAGCACCATATACAGAAGCGGTGTTTGCATACTTGTCTATTGAGTTTATCAAACTTGCTAACAGGAAGTAATACTGCGATTCATCTATTTCTCCTGAACGCTTTAATTCATTCAACTCAATCCTGATTGCATCGCACTTTTTGCCATTCTCATCGGTAAAGTATTGTCTCCCGCTACCTGAGCCGGCACAGTAGTTTTTGTATATAAAGCCTTCTGTTCCTTTTAGTTCATTGAGATAATCTAATATTTCTATTTTCACAGGTGGAACATTTTGAATGAGATGACGATTTAATACATAACTATATTCTTGAATGTCATTAGCTAAGACTCTATAGCCTTTTCTTTTGAATGCAGTACCGACTGCACCTGTTCCGGCAAACAAGTCAGCAAAGACTTTGCCTTGGGTTTCAGTTCCTACAACATCGGTAATGGTATCTGTCAAGAATCCCATTAATGATTGTTTTGATCCAATATAGTTCACGACATCACCTCTTTCCTATTCCACTATACCACACTTTGTGATAGATATCCAGCATTAAAATTCTATATTGAAAGATAATTCATTATTCTCAACATTATATGAAACAAATTGAATCTCTCTTATCTGGAAATCATTGTTATCCTCTGTCATGAAAGATTCACAAGTCGATTTATATGTTTGAGTATCTTCAGAATTTGAAAACTCTTTTGCAACTATAATTGGCTGTATTATGACTTTTCTATCATATAGTGGAATTAAATAGTCTTTGATCCAATCAACATACCAAGGCAATTGGTCCGTAACAATTTCTGAATATGGTACAACACATTTTAATTCAACAACGTTGATAATTATTCTGTCATCATATTCACTGACAAACATTGAATCTATACGCTGCATTCCAACACCACATGAAACCTCATTGCCTGCCCAATTACAGTCAAATGCAATCATTGAACGCAAAGGTTCTTCGTCATAATGCTGCATAATATATGCCTGCAAATGTGTTTCAAACTTGTGACCATCCTTATACTTTTTTATCAAACGTTCATCAATTGATAATGAAAGAATATTTCCCGTATATTCTTTTGTTGATGTGGTTAGGACAATACATTTGCTTTCTGTTGAGTATGAGAAACCTTGACCTCTCAAAAATTGATTGTTATTTTTCTCTTCAAGTTTGCGCTTTAGCTTGTTTGATTCATAATCCGTAATCATAGTACATCCGCGATTACCCTTGAGTTTTCGGTATATTAGGCTCCAACACATTTCTGATGGATGATTAACTCCGTCTATTCGATCTAATAGCTCGTGCTCTGTTATCCCTTTCGGATAAACAGTGTCCGGTTGAATTAAAACCCTAAAATTCAGAGCTTTCTCAAGTTCCGAATTCAAATATTCTTCATCGGTTGGTTGATAAAATGCTCTGCTTTTTGCTTTGAAAACGCCAAAAAACATCCCTTGATGTTTTTTTGTTGCCTGCAAGTAAAAAATAATACTATCACCGGGTCTTATTCTTGAAACATCTGCAATCATTGCTGTAAGATTTCTTTCGCCTGCTGGTGTGAGTCCATCTGCACTTTTCTTGGGATTAATGTATTGTGAATCAACAAGAAACGGGGCATCTTTTGATGCGCCTGTTCCGGCAAACATATATTCAAGATGAACTTTAAAAGTAGTATCGTTTACAATAAATACGTGTGTCATATTCTCTCCTATTTCTTTGGATATTCTTGGATTATTTTTCCATTTAACAGTTTTCCATTTTTCTTTTTGTTAAATCCACCCCATTGCTTAAAGAAAAATGCAACTTTTGCTTTCTTTGCTATTTGTTGTAATTCCTCAACCCAAGCTTTTTCCATAACTCGTGAATGAGGTCCAGATTCTCCACCGACAATTAGCCAGTCAATGCCATCCAAGTCTATTTCTGATAAACTGCCCAATAATGGTTCGGCAGAAACAAACTTTATGCGTGCACCTGTTTCTTTTAAATCAGCAATCCTTGAATAATACTTATTATTTTCAACGGTCACACCCATCCAAATGTTGTCTGTCCAATTAATTTGCGAGGCTATTTCTTTCAATCTCTCCGATCTTTTGGTTAAAATCTGAAACTGGTGTTGTGGACATTCATTCATTATTTTGAATATTTTTAATATTGTTTCAGTCGAAATATCTTCGTGAAATAAATCGGACATTGAATTAACAAATACTTTTTTAGGGGCTTTCCAACTTTTTGGAAGTTCAATCAGATCCTCATGAACTGTTGGTTTAAATCCATTTTGATAACGAGCGTTTCCCATTGCCTGTAAACGCCTTGCAAAATTTGCTGCATAGCAGTTTGCGCAACCATCGGATATTTTTGTGCAACCGGTTAAAGGATTCCAGGTAACCTCTGTCCATTCAATCTTGCTTGTTGCCATTTTATTTCCTCACTTAAATAAAATATATTGTTTCCCGTTAATATTTTGAAAAGAAACACCATAGAGACTTTTCAATTCATTCTTGATGTCATTTTTATACCCGTCTGTCGGGAATATAGGATGTCTGTCAAGATCATAATAAACATTATCCAACAACACTTTTCCAGAAGCATGATATTTATTGTAAACATACATAGCAACATCCGTGATATTATAACAATGTTCGTCTGTTTCCATTTCGATAGAGCCATCGTCAAAAGAAAACTGCAATTGAGTATTAACAAAATCTTTTTTTGTTGAAGATCTGTTCCCAAAGTTCTTCCATGCAACTTTTTTATAAAGTTTCATCCCTTCTATGTTGCTAGTACACATTAAGAGATTGTAAACCAATCCTTTCGTTCTGTTATAAAAAGGGAACGAAGCTACATAGTGTTCTCTTTGATTGTTAGAAACAGATTTTTCAATGATATCAACAACAATACTGTCAAGTTTATCCCTATCAGTACAAATAGTTAGTATTTCATCTATACTGCATTTATAAGTCCGTTCATAGCGATCAATGACTTCTTGCTTTTTAGCTTGCTTAGCACCTCTGGTTGTATCATGAACCATATGGTTAATAATTACCTCACACCAACCATTTAAATATGGCTGCAAAGCATCCCAATCAATATCTGCTTTAAATGGGTCATAAATTAGTAGGGTACTCTTATTTCTGAAACTCTTAAGACTAAACGAATTCAAGAATTCGCTACTGTCCAAGTTAGAATAATGAATCTTTACCGTTTTTATACCTAATGAGTCAATTGTTGATTTCAAGTAATCAACTTTCCACTGTTCATAGTCGTTGAAATAGATGTCTATAGTTTTTTGTGGATAGTTTTCAGAAAGCGTTTCTAATGCTTTAACTACTTTAATTGCAGTTCCTTCTACCATATTAGAATCGTCATCTAAATAGTATCCGCAGTTTGACATACAATCAATATATACTAATCCTTCAGACTTTTGAAATCCAAGTATTTTCCGTGCCCAGGCATCGGTATAACTGCTAATCATGTCAAATTTCTTTATTGAATGAGGCTTAGCTACATCGAAATTTAAACTACCATTCATTTAATCACCTTTCCTTATACTAACATGTTTTTATTATTTTTACAACACCAAGCATAGTAGAGGGATGATTCCTGTACTATGCTCCTTTTACAATACAAAAAACTAATATTCTGTCAAGCTGAATTACAAAAATATCACTTTTATATGCAAAAAAAGACAATTAATCCTATTGACAATTAAATTTCTTGCGATATAATGTAATGATTCGGATATGCTATTTGAATGGTCGGTTTGAGAAATAATTTTCTGGAGGGAATATTATGTACCACTATATTGAAGACAAACAATATTTGAAAAAACTAAAATCGACTTGCTCAGACATTATTAATCAATTAGTTCAAGCAATCAACAACGATGATATTATGCGTGTTGAAGCTCATTTGGTTGGCAGTGGCGCAAAAAATCTTATAACACAAAACGCAAATGAACCGGTTGATCTTGATTATAATCTCTGCATCATTGATTGTTATGAAATCGGCATTAATAATGGCAGAGCTATTAAGGAATATGTTCAAAATATGTTTGATGAAATATTAAACAATAATGGTTGGAGGGATTGTAAGGACTCTACTTCTGTATTAACTACTGAATTGAGAGAATTCACTCATGGAAATAAAACACCGTTTAGTATTGATCTGGGAATTATAACTTATTCTCAAGGAAACTGGAAACGCCTTATTCACAATAAGACCGGTATTGTTAGGTATGATGAATACTATTGGAATGATGTTCCGCATTCTCGTGCACTTAATAAAAGGATAGAAAAAATAAAAGCCACTAATTTATGGCTTGAAGTTAGAAGTACGTATCTTGACAAGAAGAATTTTTACCTTCATAATCAAGACCATAATCATCCGTCTTTTGTCGTATTTATTGAGGCTGTTAATGAGGTTTATTATCGTAATTTTTGATTGGAGATTTGACCACTTATCTGACCACTTATTGACCACTTATGAATTAAAAGCCGTGTGAAAACTTGCGTAAATTTGGTATAAGTGGTCAATTTTCTCTCAAATTGAAACGCTGAAAAATGGCTTAACGGTGCGGTTTGTGACTCTTTGTTATATCAGAAGTCGCGATTTGTAATCAGCAGGTCAGGGGTTCAAGTCCGTTCACCAGCTCCATAAAATGGAAGAGTTCCCGAGCGGCCAAAGGGAGCAGACTGTAAATCTGCCGTCAACGACTTCGGTGGTTCGAATCCACCCTCTTCCACCACGGTTGAGGAATCCGAAATTTGCTATCAGTAATGAGACAATCGGGTTCCTTTACTTTTTAGGTCAATACAATTAGGGCAGAGGTGTAAAAACCTCTGCCCTGTTTTCTTATACTCGTTAATCGCTTTAATTAGCGGTGATTGGATTTACGGAGTATTTTTGAATATACTCTTTTTTAAACTTGCGAAAATCTTTCCATTCAACTGTTATCGTACGGATAGCCCGGCTTGCTCATAATCGCCGGACCGTTTTCTTTCAGCCACCTGTTCCACTTTTTGTATTCGGGATATACCTTCAGAACTTCGGCGTAAAACCTGTTAGAATGGTTCATTTCTTTTCTGTGGCAGAGCTCATGAACAACAACGCTGTCAATCACTTCCGGCGGCGTCAGCATAAGCAGGCAGTTAAAATTCAGATTGCCTTTTGAGGAACAGCTGCCCCACTTGGTTTTCTGATTCCTTATAGTAATCCTGCCGTAGTTTACGCCGATAAACTTTGAGTAGTATTCTACGCGCTGCGGTATGTACTGCAAAGCCTTTTCTGCGAGTAATTGCAGCTCATCATCGGTTAATTTATTAATGCCGTTCTGTGCTGCCTGAGCCGTTTTTAACCTGCTTAAATGTTTCTCAATCCAGCCGGCTTTATCTTCAACAAACGCATCAATTTTTCTTTGACTCATATGCAAAGGCGCACGGACGATAACTCTGCCGTCAGGCTTAATCTCCAAAGCAAGCGTTTTACGGCTGCTTCGTATTAATTCAAGTCCGGTTTCTTCTGAATATTTATTCTTGCCGTTCACTTTAATTTCTATTTAAGTAAACCGTTTTGGGAAAGGATTTCTTTCATATGGGCGGTATAAGCCTGAAGGACCTCTTCGGCGGGGCCTCTTCTTTCCTTTTCGGCGTTAAGAACCTTACTTGTCTGCCAGAGGCTGAAAATAGTTCCCTGCGCAGGGATATATTCAAAGAACGCTTCCTGCGCTCCCGCGGGGGTGTCGGCAACGGTAAGAACAACCTTGCTGTCCTTACTGAAAAGCCCGCCCGCCTTTTTCGGATAAACGATTACAAGAAACCTCTGGGTTGCGGGGAGAAGGATATACTCGCTTACGGAAGCGCTCGTCGGCTTGCCTATTCTGAAGTCGCTGAACCGGCTTTTATCCCAGTTTGCCTGCATAAACTGCTCGAGCTCCTCAAGCGTGAAATCCCTGTTGACCGTTATTACTTGCCTTCCTACCATAAAACATTACTCCTTTTTTTATATTCCGTACAGAACAACGCCCGCAGCACCCGAAAGCAGGATTAAAACAATGGGCGATATTCCGTTTTTAACAACCTTTCTTGAGCCGAAATATATCAGCGCGAACACTGCCGTAAGAACAAAAGCCTTTAAGTCAAAAACAGCTGCGTCCTCGGGGATAAACGCAAATATATTTCCCGCCGCCATAGATATACCGGTTGCAAGAATTATACCGACTATTGCGGGCTTTATTCCGTCAACCGCAGCTTTTACGCCCTCATTTTTCAGGGCGTTTTTCATTACCTTAACAATCAGCAGTATTATTATAAAAGCGGGTAATATTACCGCCGCTGTTGCAACCGCCGCGCCTAAAACGCCGCCGTGCTTTGCACCGATATATGTTGCAAGGTTAACCATAATCGGGCCGGGCGTGCTTTCGCTTACGGCGATTAATTCCATAAGCTGTTCATCTTCAAACCAGTTTTGGGCTGTCATGGTTTCCCTTATCAGCGGAACTGCTGCATAGCCCCCGCCGAAGGCAAAAAGACCGACCTTCAAGAAGGTGAGGAAAAGCTTAAGATAAATCATTTTCTTTTCCCCCTTTTCCTTTTCTTTTTGCAAGATAAACAAAAAAGCTTACCGCCGCCGCTGTAAGAAGTATTACAACCGAAGAAAACCTTACCGATAAAAAGTCAACTGCAAGAAGCATAAGACAGGACACAGCGGTTATTGTTAAGGTTAAAGCGTTTTTTTCAATTTTCTTAAAAATCCGGATTGCCGCATCAACAATCAGAACGGCAACGGCAATTTTTATTCCCTGAAAAGCGCCCGCCACCCATTTGATTTCAAGGAAGCTTTCAAGGAAAAAGGAAATAAGAAGAATAATTATAAACGAGGGCGTTACCATACCGAGCGTTGCAAAAAGCGCTCCCAAAAAGCCCTTTTGCTTATTGCCTACAAAGGTTGCGCAGTTGATTGCAACGGGGCCGGGCGTGGATTCCGCAATAACCGTAACGTTAAGCATATCTTCATTTGTAAGCCACTTTTTCTGCTCAACGCAGGTACGCTCAATAAGCGGGAGCATAGCGTAGCCCCCGCCGAAGGTGAACAAACCTATTTTTGCAAAGCTTACAAACAATTCCAGAAGCTGTTTCATATTACGGTAATTTCGTCACCCTCCCTTACGGTTCCGCCCGTAAGCACAATTCCGAATATGCCCTCGCGCGGCATAATGCACTGGCCAACAAGCTCTTTAATAGCGCAGCCGTCGTGGCACTCCTTGCCTATCTGCGTTATTTCAATAACGGCGGTATCGCCTATTTTCAGCTTTGTTCCAATCGGTAAGGTGTGAAGAACGATGCCCTCGGTGGTAATATTTTCTGCAAACATACCGTGGCAGAGTCCGTCCGTGCGCATACCCTGCGCGCGCTCTATGCTCTCCTTTGCAAGAAGGCTTACCTGGCGGTGCCACTTGCCCGCATGGGCGTCATTTTCAAAGCCGAAATCTTCAATCAGCCTTCCTTCCGGGATTGATTTTTTCGGCGTTTTCTTTTTTTCGCTGATATTAATTGCAACAACTTTTGCCATTTTATCCTCCGGTTTTATTAAGTCCGTGGGCGGTGTTTCTGTTTTCAAAGTTGTGCCCCGCGGGCTTTTTAAGAATAATTTTTTCAATCTCTTTTATGAGCTTTTCTTCGTCGTTTATAAACGGAAGAATATCATACGCCGTATCATAGCCGAGGCAGGGCTTTACCTTACCGTCGCAGAGCAAACGGACGCGGTTGCATTCGTTACAGAACTTCCGGGTAACGGGGCTTATCAGTCCTACTCTGCCCTTAAAGCCTTCGGCAGAATAATACTTTGCGGTACCTTCGCTTCCCGTATATTCAAGGATAGGAAACTGCTTCAGTATTTCATCGCCCGTTACAAGCAAATCCGCGTTTTCACCCTCATCTGAAAACGGCATAAGCTCAATAAAACGCACGTCAATTTTTCGCTCTTTTGCAAGGCTTATAAGCTCGCCCGCGCCGTCAGAGTTAACGCCTTTCATAAGCACGGCGTTGAGCTTCAGCGGTGAAAGCCCGGCTTTTTCGGCGGCGTCAATGCCCTCCATTACTCTTTGAAGAACGTCGGCGCCCGTAAGGTGACGGTAGGTGCTGCCGTCGGTGCTGTCAAGGCTGATATTAACGCTGTCAAGTCCTGCCGCCTTCAGCTCTTCTGCATACTGTTTAAGGTAAACTCCGTTTGTTGTAAGGGCAACCGTTTCAATTCCGGAAACGGTACGGATAAGCCTTACTATTTCGGTAACGTCGCCCCTTACAAGCGGCTCGCCGCCCGTTCTTCTGACCTTTTTTATTCCGCAT
>CAMOQI010000015.1 GCA_946622835.1 uncultured Candidatus Melainabacteria bacterium | reverse complement strand
ATATATTTTACAAGATTATTACCCCCGCGCGGAATAATTAAATTGATATATTCATCACATTTTAACATTTGAGCAACATCATCTCGACAGAACACTTGTTGCACAACATTTTTTGGAAACCCTTCGGTTTTTTCAAGTGCGGAATTTATAATTTCCATAATTTTTGTATTTGTATTTTTGGATTCTTTTCCGCCTTTTAAAATAACAGCATTTGAAGATTTGATTGCAAGTGATGAAATCTGAGAAATTACATCCGGTCTTGCTTCAAAAATTATTCCTAAAACTCCGATAGGACAAGATACCTTATAAAGAGTCAAATCTTTATCAAGCTCTCTTATAAAAAGATTTTTACCTATAGGATTTTCAAGGCTTGCAATATCTTTTACCCCTTGAATCATATCGCGCATTTTATTTTCATCTAATTTTAGCCGATTGAATGTAGATTTTGTAATTTCTCCTGATTCAACAAGTTTTTTCGCCTCTTGTAAATCAACATTGTTGGCTTCAAAAATTTCCTGCTTACTATTTTCAAAGGCATTTGCAATATTATTCAATGCTTTATTTTTAATATCGGTTGATAATCCGGCAGCTTCTAACGAGGCTTGCTTTGCGGCTTTTGCTATTTTTATAAAATTATTTTCCATAAATTTTCTCTCTATAATATCGTTATATTATCGCGCGTAATAATGGCATCGTAATTTTTGAAACCAAGGATTTCAACAATATTATCAGAATGCGCACCCGCTAATTTTTTACATGATTCGGAATCGTAATTAACAATACCTCTGGCAAATTCATTTTGGTACTCATCTAAAATAGATATAACATCTCCTTTTTTAAAAGTATTTATAACATCCATAACCCCGATAGGCAGTAAGCTTTTTAGTTCATTTATTAAAGCTTTTTTAGCACCTTCATTAACGATAATTTTGCCTATTATATTGGTTGCATAGCCAATCCAACGTTTTTTATCGGACAGATTTTCATTGGAAGGTAAAAACATTGTTCCTAAATCTTCACCCTCAAAAATTCTTTTGATAATATACGGTAATTTACCGTTAGCAATTAAAACCTTTCCCCCAAAGCGTGTAACCATTCGCGCAGCCTGTAATTTTGTTGCCATGCCTCCTCTGCCGCCATCTGAAACTCCATCTGCCAAAGACATTATCTCATCATTAACCTCTTTGACTGATTTTATAAGATTGGCACGGGGGTTTACTTTAGGATTGTCGTCATAAAGTCCGTTTATATCAGATAATATTATCAGTAAATCTGCATCAAGTTCACTTGTGACAAGGGCAGAGAGTTTGTCATTATCCGAAAAACAAACTTGCATATCTTCTTTTACATATCTTGGTGCTATATCAAGAGTAGAAACCGTATCATTTTGGTTTATTACAGGGATTGTACCTAATTCAAGCAGCTTATTAAAAGTTGTTCTAAGGCTCAAATATTTTTCCCTAACTGAGAAATCATCTTCTGTCAATAAAATTTGTGCCGCTGTGAGTCCATAGGTATCAAATCCGTTTTCGTATATGGACATTAATTTCCCTTGACCGATTGCAGCACATGCCTGTTTTAGAGCCGTACCTTCAGTACTTTCAAGCCCCAATCTTTTTTTGCCCAACCCTACGGCACCCGAAGTTATTACAATTACTTCTTTTCCTGACTTTACAAGGTGTGCTATATCTTCAATAAATGTATAAATCCGAGGTAATGATACATATCCCTCTTCATTTCTTAAAACGTTTGTGCCAAGTTTAATTACAATTCGTTTTGCTTTTATAAATTCTTCTCTTTTCATAAATCTATTCTAGCACAAAAATCATACATTTAACCCTTGATTTTTTTAAATAAATTATTAAAATTTTAGTATGAAAAAGATTTTGGCATACGTATTTATCGTAATATTTGGAGTGTTTATGTTGTCAGTCGGAGTTTTTGCCGCGGATAATAATTCGGCATCTTACCCTGCGGATGTAAACGCTCAGGAAATTTCGGAAGATGAGTATGATGGTGATATTGATGTTGAGGAAAAATATCGCCAAATGCCTGTGCCGGAATTCAAGTATATTCATAACATTGACCCCGGAGAATATCAAGATACGAGATATTCAACATGGTCTCCGTACCCGCTTTTTAGAATGACAGCACCGTTATTTTTCAAATCTGTCACGATTGAGCCAGGGTATTATCTTTTGACGCCAAGAGAGCATAAAGGTTCATGGTATATTTTATTTAAAGAGGCGGGGAAGGTTAAATATATAATTCCTTGTTATAAGCGTGAAATGGTTCCGATGGACTTTTATAAAAATAATTTACCGCAGATTAAGATGACAAAAATCCAGATAATAAGAGAAAAAACTCTAAAGCTTATCGGTAAAAAAGATAAGCATGCCAAAAGAAAACCTATTCCCGAGACTTATTTGGAAGCTTCCGATTTAGATAATAACTTTTTATCGATAATTGTTTATTGGGGAAACTACAGATATTATTTTGTTTTGCGAACTATTCAGTTGTAGTGTATAAAAATTTTGAATTTTTGGTATAATGTATTTGAACAAAAATAATATTAAATCGTAGAAATTGTAAGGGGGTAGAATAATGAAAAAATTTATACAAATGTTTATGGCTGTTGCAGTATTATTTATGGGGCTCGGCTCGTTCGCGGCAGGCGGATTTCTAAATCCTAATCTGGATATTCATGAAGTTCGTGCAAGTCATATCTTGGTCAAAAAAAGAAAAGAAGCTGTCAAAATTAAAAAAGAAATTGACAATGGTGAAATAACATTTGAAGATGCGGCAAGAATGTATTCTATATGTCCATCAAGTCAAAATGGCGGAGATTTAGGGTACTTTAACAGAAAACAAATGGCTCAGCAATTTGCAGATACCGCATTTGATTTAAAAGTCGGTGAAATTTCTCCTCCGGTGGGAACAAAATTTGGCTGGCACATAATAAAAACTACCGGAAAAAGATAAAATTGGATAATACTTAAAGTTAAAAAAGGTGGAAATTTTATTTCCACCTTTTTGTATTCTTTCGGATTTGAATTAAAAAATCATTTGAGATTTTTACATCATTCCCATACCGCCCATGCCTGCCATTGCTGACATATCAGGGGTTGAAGATTTTTCTTCCGGGATATCCACAACAGCTGCTTCTGTTGTTAAAAGCATTGAGCCTACAGATGCCGCATTCAATAATGCTGAGCGTGTAACTTTTGCAGGATCAACAATTCCTGCTTGGAACATATCAACATATCTGCTGTTTAGCGCATCATAACCGTATGCACCTTCTTTTTCCATAATGCAGTCAACGACAACATCAGCTTTAGCCCCTGCATTTCTTGAGATTGCTCTTAAAGGAACATCAAGTGCTGCGGTTAAAATTTTATAGCCTACTTTTTCATCATCTGATTCAAATTCAACAGAATCAAGTTTTGAATTGAGGTCTTGTTGAACTCTTAAAAGAGCAACTCCGCCTCCTGGGACTATACCTTCTTCATTTGCGGCTCTTGTTGCGTTTAGTGCATCTTCAATTCTCAGTTTTCTTTCTTTTAATTCAACTTCTGATGCTGCACCAACTTCTATCAAAGCTACTCCGCCTGATAATTTTGCAACACGTTCATTTAATTTTTCTTTGTCATATTCTGAATCAGAAGCTTCAATTTGTTTTTTAATCAATCTTACGCGTTCTGATACGGCAGCTTTTGTTTCATCGCCTACAACAATTGTTGTTTCATCTTTTGTAACGGTTACTCTTTTTGCTTTACCAAGCATTTGAATAGTTACGTTTTCAAGCTTGATACCAAGCTCTTCGGTGTACATTTCGCCGCCTGTTAATATAGCGATATCTTCAAGCATTGCCTTTCTGCGATCGCCAAAGCCCGGAGCTTTTACGGCAACTGCTCTGATTACTTTTCTCATTGTATTAACAACTAACGTTGCCAAAGCTTCGCCTTCTATATCTTCAGCGATTAACAATAATGATTTACCTTCTCTTGCAACTTGCTCCAGCAGCGGTACAAGATCAGCAATTAAGTTGATTTTTTTGTTGCAACAAAATACATAAGCGTCTTCCAAAACAGCTTCCATTCTTTCGGCATCGGTTACAAAATAAGGTGAAATGTATCCTTTATCAAATTGCATACCTTCAACAACTTTTAAGTTTGTACCGAAAGATTTTGATTCTTCAACAGTTATAACGCCGTCGTGTCCGACTTTTTCCATAGCTTCCGCTATTAATTCTCCGATTTCTTTGCTGTTTCCGGCTGAAATAGTTGCAACTTGTGCAATTTCTTCTTTTGTATTAACCGGTCTTGACATTGATTTAATCTTTTCAACAGCCATATCAACCGCTTTATCGATACCGCGTTTCATAGACATTGGATTTGCGCCTGCTGTCAAATTCTTTAAACCTTCGCGTACGATTGCCTGAGCCAATACTGAAGCTGTTGTTGTGCCGTCACCTGCAACATCATTTGTTTTGGATGAAACTTCTTTTAATAATTGTGCACCTGAATTTTCCAAAGCATCTTTTAATTCGATTTCTTTTGCAATAGTAACACCGTCATTAACGATTTGAGGTGCGCCGAATTTTTTTGTAAGAATTACATTTCTGCCTTTTGGCCCTAATGTAACTTTAACTGCATCTGCTACTGCATCAATCCCTTTCAGAAGCGATTTTCTTGCTTCTTCATCAAATACAATTTTCTTTGCCATTTTTATATTTCTCCTTTTTCTGATTAGTCTTTAGGACGTTTAGTCGATAAGTTGTTAAGTTCGTATCATTTAATTAGTTTAAGCATAAATAATACTGCCACTAAAATAATTTATTTTCATAAAGAACTTTATGTCTTATTGCCTTATAACTTTAACATCTTTTACTCAATAACTGCCAACGCGTCTTTTATTGATAAAATTTTGTATTCAACGCCGTCAATTTTAACATCTGTACCTGCGTATTTTGCGTAAAGAATTGTATCACCAACTTTAACATCCATTGGTTCTCTTTCGCCTTTGTCATTTAATTTGCCCAGACCAACGGCAACAACTCCCCCTCTTTGTGGTTTTTCTTTTGCGCTGTCAGGGATAAAAATTCCGCCTGAAGTTTGTTCGGTTTCTTCTATAACTTTAATTACAATTCTTTCTCCTAATGGTTTAATCATAATAATTCTCCTTCTTTTACCTTACAAATACATTTATATAACAAAATTTCGGAAACATTAATAATTTTAAGGAAATCTTAATTATTTGATTATCAATTGTAAAAATCTAATTATCACAAATTTGTAATCAAAGGATTACAAATAGTTTTCTTGGTGTTATAATATCGTTATAAATGGTATGACGATATTAGGTATAAAAAGGAAAGCGTGTTATGAGAATAGATTGGAAGTCAAGACAAACTAAAATTGTTGCAATTTTACTTGCAGTAATTGTAATACCGATTGCTTATAATCAAACAAAATCACTTATTACAGGGCTTATGACCTCATATATTATGTCTCAACCAAAAACGGTTGAAGTGGCACATCCGGAATCAAAGGAAATTTATCCGACATATAGCACAACAGGGCGTATTGAAGCTCAAAAAGCAGTTGATGTTGTTGCTCGTGTCAGCGGCTGGCTTCAAGAAAGATATTTTCAGGAAGGTGATAGAGTAAAAAAAGGTCAAAAATTATTTCTGATAGAACCTGACGAATACGCACTTGCTGCAAGAAGTGCAAGGGCTACTGTCAGTGAAAATTCTGCAGTTTATCATAATTCTGAGATTGATTTAAAAAGAGCTCAAGAACTTTTGAAAGAAGATTTGGTCAGCCGTGAATATTATGATAATGCTCTAACACAAAGAAATAAGAATCGAGCTGCATTAGACGGTGCAGTTTCTGATATGAATAAAGCTAACTTGAATTTAAGTTATACAAATATTACATCTCCAATGGACGGAAGAATCGGGAAAGCAAATGTTTCTGTCGGAAACTATGTTACTCCGTCAACGGGTGTGATTGCGCAAATTTATACAACAAATCCCATGAAAGTTATTTTCCCGCTAAAAAGTGCCGATTTTATCGAGCTAAAAAGGTATTATAGAGATAATCCAAACGATGGAAGTACTGTATCTGTTTTGTTGGGACTTGCAGATGGTTCAACTTATGAAAAGGAAGGTAAAATAGAATTTGTTGATAACAAGGTTGATGAAACGACAGGTACTGTTACCCTAAGGGCGGTGTTTGAAAATCCGGATGAGTTTTTGGTTCCGGGAGATTATGTCAATGTAACCTTAAGAGTTAATTATCCGTACAAAGTTATGCTTATTCCGCAGTCCGCCACAAAAACAGATGTCGGAACCGGATATTATGTTTGGACGGTTAAAGATGGAAAAGCTGTAAAAAAAGATATTGTTGTAAATGAAAATTATGAAAATAATTGGATTGTAGAAAAAGGCCTTTCATATGATGATGTTGTTGTTTTGAAAGGGATTCAGGACATTTATAAATCCGGTCAGGCTGTTAAAGCAATTCCGTATAAAGAAGAAACAAAAAAGAAAGATTAAATATTTAATCATATTGAAACAGGAATTAAAATTAGTTTTGTACACTTATTCAGTGCAATTAAAAGGAAAAGGGAATGGCGATAAATAAAAAAGATTTATATTTTTTCATAAAAAAACCAAGGTTTGCGGTTGTTATATCGGTATTAATCGTAATTTTGGGTGTGCTTTCACTTTTTGGATTACAGCAAGAAAAGTATCCTAATATTACTCCTCCGCAGGTTACAATATCGGCATATTATCCGGGAGCAAGTGCCGCGGTTATAGAATCTTCCATAGCCTCACTTTTGGAATCGCAGCTTAATGGTGTACAGGATATGATTTATATGTCCTCAACAAGTTATGATGGGGCTTATAATCTAAATATATATTTTAAGACTGGAACTGATAATGATGTTAATCTGATGAATGTTCAGAACAAACTTCAACAGGTTCAGGCTCTTTTACCGCAAGAGGTAATGCAGCAGGGTCTTACGGCTGAGAATAAAGTTGGCGGGGCAGGTGCAATTATCTTAAATCTTGCCTCTGACAATGATTCTTGGAATCAGTTGGATTTGACAAATTATGCGAACATATATGTTAAAGATGCCATAAAGCGGATAAATGGGGTAGGATCCGTAAACGTTTTTGGTGCAGATGATTACAGTATGCGAATTTGGTTGGATCCTGCAAAATTGGCAAGTTACAAAGTTACAACGTCTGAAATAGTAAATGCCATCAGAAACCAAAACGCACAGATTTCAACAGGCGCGTTGGGAGATCAACCGACTGATGCCAATCCAAGTTTAAAGCTTTCACTTTTGACAAAAGGCAGGTTGCAAACACCTGAAGAATTTGGGAATATTATAATTCGATCAAATTCAAGCGGTTCAAAGCTAAGACTTAAAGAAGTTTCAAGAGTTGAACTCGGTGCAAAATCGTACAATATGTTTGGTATCGTTAATACAAAACCGGCAGCATTAATTCAAGTTATGCCTTTACCCGGTGCAAATACGGTAGAAATCTGTAACAGTATTTATAAAACAATGGATGAATTGTCGCGCACACTTCCTGATTCTTTGAAACTTGATATTATGATGGACAGTTCTACTTTTATCAATGAATCAATGTCAGAAGTAGAATTTACTATTCTTTTAACATCAATAATTGTTATTTTGATTATATTTGTATTCTTGGCAGATTTTAAAGCAACGTTAATTCCTTGTGTAACAATTCCTGTATCGTTAGTTGGTACATTTATTGCCTTAAAGGCTTTGGGAATGTCATTAAACTTATTAACATTATTCGCGTTGGTTCTTGCGGTTGCGGTTGTTGTTGATGATGCAATTGTTGTAATAGAAAACGTAAAACGACATATTGAGGACGGAAAATCCGCTCTGGAGGCGACACAAATTACAATGAGTGAAGTCGGGGGCTCGCTTATTGCAATGGCGGCTGTTCTTATGGCGGTATTTGTACCGATGTGTTTTATGAGCGGTTTGTCAGGTACTATGTATAAGCAATTCGCAGTTTGTATTGCGGTTTCCATTGCGTTTTCGGCAGTCTGCGCACTGTCACTTTCTCCTGCAATGTGTTCTATTATGTTAAAACCGTCGAAAAAGGCGGAGGATAATAAAATTTCTTTGTTAAAAATTGCCGGTGAATTTTTGGATAAGGGGCTTGAACTCTTTAATGTATATTTTGATAAATTAACTAATTATTACATTGAAGTTGTTAAAAAATTCGTATTTGATAAAAAATTAACAATAATCACATATATTGCGATTGTTTTTTTGATGCTGGGTTTATTTAAGGTTATTCCGACCGGATTTATACCTGATGAAGATCAAGGGATGTTGATATCTGTTGTAACATTGCCTGATGGCGCATCATTGAACAGAACAGAAGATGTATGTATAAAATTTATAAGTAAAATAGCAGATATAGAAGGTATTGATAAAGACAGAGTTATTGCGTTTGGCGGCTTTGGTCCTTCTAATCAGGCAACAATAGTTATTCAGTTAAAAGAATGGGGAGAAAGAAAAGTTAATCCTGTAAGCTGGGTTATTCGCAAAATTCAGGGTAAACAAACGGATCTTTCTCATAACGGAATTTTAACGGAGATTTATAAACGTACGGCAGATATTACCGAAGCATCTATATTTACGCTTTCTCCGCCGGCAATAGACGGTTTGGGTATGGCAGGCGGATTTGAGTATCAGCTGATGTCAACAGGTAATACCAGTGTACAAGATCTTGCAGCGTTTGCAAGTGAATTTATTGCAAAAGCAAATCAGGATCCGTCATTGCAAAATGTGTATACACAGTTCCAAGCAAATGTTCCGCAGTATCAATTGGATATTGACTATGAAAAAGCTTTGGCTCAAAAGGTGGATATTTCAGAACTGCACAATACATTATCTTCAACGGTGTCATATGCATATGTCAATGATTTCAATAAATTAGGCAGAGTATTCAAAGTATTTATGCAAGCAGAAGGCGATTACAGAAATAAAATTGAAGATTTACAAAAAATATATGTTATGAATACCGGCGGACAGCCTGTTCCTATTATGACAATGATTACGCCAAAACAAACCGTGGGTGCTGTTTCTATCACAAGATTTAACCAGTTTCGTTCAGCGCAAATACAAGGTTCTCCGGCTAGCGGCAAGTCAACAGGTGATGCAATGAATGCAATGGAAAATTTATCTAAGAAAAATTTACCGAAAGATTACACATATGCATGGTCGGGTACCTCTTTACAGGAAAAAGAATCTTCCGGTCAAACGGGGCTTGTTGTGGGATTTGCATTATTGTTTGTTTATTTGTTCCTGGTAGCATTATATGAAAGTTGGATGATTCCGGTAGCGGTACTTTTAATTTCTCCGGTTGCATTGGTCGGAGCATTGATATTCCAGTTGATGATGGGACAAGCATTGGATTTGTATTCACAGGTCGGGCTAATTACACTGATCGGGCTGGCGGCAAAACAATCTATTTTGATTGTGGAATTTGCAAAAGAAGAGCATGAATCACACGGTTTAACAATTCAAGATGCGGCAATTAAAGCATCACTTTTAAGATTCAGAGCGATTATGATGACAGAAGCTGCGTTTATCTTGGGTATTTTACCATTATTATTTGCAACAGGCGCCGGTGCAAATAGCCGTATTTCAGTAGGTTCTACTGTAATCGGCGGTATGATTGTTGCTGCAACTTTGGGTACAGTATTAACTCCGGCATTTTATGTAATAGTT
>CAMOQI010000014.1 GCA_946622835.1 uncultured Candidatus Melainabacteria bacterium | reverse complement strand
TAATTTTAAAACTTTAATAATTTGCAAATAATATTTGTATGGAAATAAAAACAAGCAGAATTGCAGCCTATACAATGTTATTTCTAATAATTACTCTTGTAAGCTACGATTATCTAACCCATACGTATATAAAGGCTGAATTCAAAAAAACTGACCCTATGCCTGTCAAAATGGGAGTATTTTTTAAAGGGTACAGACTTGGAAACACAACAAAACTCAAAATCTCCAAAGACTTTAAAACAACATATTTATACATTACTTTAAACCAAAGAGGGCTGCACCTGCCAAGAAACATAGAAGCAGAAGTCAAGAACTACAACGAAGACACAAAATTTATTGATATAATTTACCCGACAGCACCGGAAATTAAATATTTAAAAAGCGGAGATGTAATAAAAGGAAGATCAAACCTACAAGGAACAAATGGACTCTCTAACACAAATCAGGCACACATAGATAATCTTTCAGAAAAAGGAGAAAGTCTTTTGAATTCTGCAAAACAAGCAACAGACACGCTTACCAATCTATTCGGGCTCATTTATGACATTTTAAGCGAGAACAGGCAAAATCTTCTGTCATCTTCGACCTCGTTAAAAAACAGTATGGACAACTTGGAACAAACCTCAAACAACTTGAAAGATATGAGCACAAAACTAAACAATGAAATCAATGAACAATTTTTAAGCCAAACAGTTGAGGATATTTCAAAAACAACAGAAAACATAGCAAACGGAACAAAAGATTTAAAAAACATCACCGGTAATTTCAACAAGACAAGTGCCGACTTTACAACGCTGGCACCAAAACTTCATGAACTGATTGCTGTCGGTAAAACCGCATTATGCAACCTTAACCACATCCTTTTAGGACTCGGAGAAACACTTAAAAAACGAGCGGGCGGAATGCGAGTGCTGTTTGGCGTCCCGATAAAAGAATAGGGGGTAAATATACAGATATAACCCTAACTGAACTTGAACGATATTCAAATTTAGGGGTAAGATAAGCTATACATCCTCGGGTACAAACATTGGCGATTTATCCAACAGTTCGCGTGTATGCTCGTAACAACAACTTTTGTAACACAAAAGCTGATATTGCCTTACAATATTTAATACATCATCCGTAGATAACATCACCAAACGTCTTTTACCCTCAATAATATTTGCCATAAACACCTCCTAATGCTAATATCGTCAAAGCACAACAAAAACTTTAATCAAATCAATTGTTTAGTATAAAAATCATCTGTAAAAGTTGAAAAATTTTGTTGAGACATTTGTTGGGCTGAAAGCCCAACCTACATATCTAAATTCGCTACGCTCATTAAGAAAATTTTTCTCTCCCAAGAGAGATATAAACATTTTACCTCTCCTTTGGAGAGGATGTCGCGCAGCGACAGGAGAGGGTTATTTTACCCCCTCTTCTTCTAAAACTTCTCTTAACCTTTGACAAACACCTTCAATATTTTCTAATACTTCATTATTCCAAAATCTCAAAACTCTAAAACCTTCTTTTTCAAGATAAAATGTCCTTTGAGCATCCAATTCAATATTAAGATCCGTATTATGCTGCCCGCCATCAACCTCAACAATAAGATGAGCTTCAGGGCACAAAAAATCAACAATGTAATTACCTATTAACACCTGCCTTTTAAACTTATAACCATAAAATTTTTTAGCCTTTAGCAAAAGCCAAAGCTTTAACTCCGCCTCAGTTAAGTTAGAACGCATAGTTTTTGCCAAATTTATATTATTTTTATTATAAAACATAGTAAAATAATATCACAAACACCCTCTCTAATTTTCTAAATTCGCTGCGCTCATTAAGAAAATTTTTCTCTCCCAGGAGAGATATAAACATTTTACCTCTCCTTTGGAGAGGATGTCGCGCAGCGACAGGAGAGGGTAAAATAAGACATTTGTTGGGTTGAAAGCCCAAGCTACATATCTGAAAGCCCAACCTACATATCTTGAGGTTCTACAGGTTTATTGCCGCTAATTACCTCTCCCTCATTTGGCTTTTAAGTTGCTGTTGGTGTAGAGCCTGTTTCTGCGTTGCCTTTTACCTCAGGCTCCTCTCCAGTTTTAGGTTGTTTTACCTCAGAACCTTGTGGCCCATATTTAGAAATAGCATTACGAATATCATTATACGTCATATCTTGAGCTATATATTTACCATCTTTCAGCGCAGAAAACTTACCATTACCTTCAGGTACAATTGTAATTTTTGAATCCTTAAACGCAGTAAGCAATCTTTGATAATTTTCACTATCTTGTTTTTGTTGCAACTGATCAGCAGTTGGTGTATTTAATGCAGATAAACCGTAATTACCTCCAAGTCCGCCGAAACCACCGAGCCCGCCAAAGCATCCGCCCATACCGGGTAAGCCGCCGAACAAGTCGCCGAACAAGCCGTTAAACAACCCCCTCATAAAACCCATAAATCCTCCGGGGCCGTTTTGAACGGTTATATTAGTCGTAGCAGGCTGCGAGGGAGTAAATATATTCACTATAGGTTTGGGGTTATATCTCAATTGTCCCGCACCAAAAGTATTCCTTGCATACTGTAAGTTAAATGCTTTTCCTGCGCCATACATGCTTACCATAGCTCTGTCCTCTTTTTAGTAACTTATATATATAAAGTATATACTTTATCTATAATTTACTTTAATGAGCACAATCTTTACATTTCGTTACAATAACAAAACAATACGCACGGGGAAATATAAAAAAAATAATAAAAAAAGCGATGGTTAAACCATCGCCAAAACACTTAGAGTTAAGTTATTTAATATTCGAGAACGTCCAAGCGTCAAATGTCGGAGCCTCTTTTATTTTCATTTCATGTTTTTCTTCACCGGTTGAAGCATCATCATGAGCAATCGGCTTATAAAGTCTGTTATAGTACTCAATAACCATTCTGTCAGAATTGAAGTATGCTTCTGATGTTCTGATTGCCTGACGCATTAACCTTGCCCATTCCATTTTATTTTCATAATATGTCGGAATAATTTGGTCTTCAATTATACTCATCAAGCACTTATGATCTTTCCAATGTCTTTCTTCCCAAGACATTTCATCATCAATTTCAGGATACTCAATAGCATAACCATTAATTCCGCTAAATGTACCCTCAACAGTCCATCCGTCAAATATAGACAGGTGAATTGTTCCGTTCATATTGGCAGACATACCTGATGTTCCTGATGCTTCAAACGGTCTGAGAGGAGTATTCAGCCATATATCCGAACCTCTTTTTAACATTCCCGATAATTGAAGTTCATACCCCGGTAAAACAACAACATTTTTCAATGAATGAGAACGTTTTAAAAGCTTATTAAACATCTCTTTACCCATAACATCATCAGGGTGAAATTTACCGGCAAAAATAATTTGAAGTTTATTTTCGTTAAGTAATTTTTCAATTCTGTCCTTATCCATTAAGATAAGCCAAGCGCGCTTATAGTCCGCAAACCTTCTCGCCCAAGTAATTGTTAAAACATCGGGGTCAAATCTTTTACCTGCAACATTTGCAATATACTTAAACAATTCAGCTTTCATTTCTCGTTTTACATTAAGCAACTCTTGAGGTTTATTTTCAGCAGCTTTAATTCTTTTATCTTGCCAATACGGAAGGTTCACAGCATTTGTAATAGCCCTTATCGGACATCTTCCGTCAACCCATTCCCACATTTTATTTGCCACAAGACCGTGAAGCTGAGATACAGCATTAGCAATTCTTGACATTCTGAGTGCCGCAACGGTTAAAGAGAAGTTCTCACCGCCTAAATTAACAGCAGTTTCTCTGCTGGCACCGGCGAAGAATCCGCCTTCTAAAAGTTTATCAACCCAATGCACTTCATTGCCTGCAGCAACAGGGGTGTGAGTTGTAAATACAGTACGTTTTTTAACCTCACTCAAATCACCGTTAAATTGTCTTAACAATTCGAACGCCGCAGGAAGGGCATGACCTTCATTCATATGAATAACATCAAATTTGTATCCGATTTGTTGAAGTATTCTCACACCCGCAACCCCAAGAACGGTTTCTTGCGCAATTCTTCTGTTTTGATCACCATCATACAGTTTGTGTGTAATACTTTTCGCCCAATCGCTGTTACCTTCAATATCAGTTGTCAAAAGATACACAGGACATGTTCCAAACAATTCCGGATCAACTCTCAGCGCTTTTACTTTAACTTTTTCACCAAAAATTTCAACCTCAGTTTGAACTCCGGTATCTTTCAAAAAGTCATAATATTTTCTTATATACGCAACTTCTACATTGCCGGTATGATCAATTCTTTGATCATAATAACCGTACGACCATAATATAGTAACCCCTACCATAGGCATCTGCAAATAGCCGGCAGACAGCATATGAGAACCTGCCAAAAATCCCAAGCCTCCTGAATATGTACTTAGAGATTGATCCATAGCTATTTCCATCGAAAAATATGCTACATTAGGTAATGCCATAATAAAACCTCTCTTTTGTTATAACTTCTATACATTAAATTTTTCATGTGCACATACAATGCGCTTTAACATTCTAACACATAATTTTAAAAAAGTGTAGTTTTAGCAAAATTTGTAACAAATTAGAAACCGCTCATAAAATGAGCGGTTTCTAATTTGTCTTATACCAATCTATTTTTCAGGATAGATATCACTTGAACTTGGTACATAATATTGGAATGTATCCGGATTGTTGTTGCTCGGGAATACTAAATAAAACGGTTGATTTTGTCTTATAAGTCCGCCTCTGCCTTTAAATGTAGCAGCATATTGTTTTTGAATCGGCAACTGTTCTTCTTGATAGTTTACATAACTAACAGGAACAAACACGAATCCGTTTCCTTGAGGTACAACTTTACCTGTTACTTGGAAACCTTGGAATAACATCAAGTCATAATCTAATCGTGTATTCGCATTAATTTGAACATGAAGTTCTGCAGGGGGGTTAGAAGTATTAAAATCTTCCAATGCAGTAACTTGAACCGTTCTTGCTTGCGCACCCAAAATCATTGATGCAGAGAAAACGATTGCCGTAAATAACATAAATAATTTTTTCATTTTAGTCTTGCTCCTTTACTATTCTAATAATTTATTTTCTGTTACTGTTATTATATTTTTATATCTAATCGGGTTGAATGAACGCTTTGCATTACGCTTTTAAATGCCTTGCTTTTCATATCAGTCAGTTTTCCTATCAGTATAACGCTTGCTTATAAAATTTGTTCATTTGATTGCTAACGTTTCTAATAATTTCACTGAAACCGATTTTGGCTGGTAAACCGTAAAAATTTCATCTATCGCTGAATTTACTACAGTATTTACCATTTAAGGTGGTGCTACACAAAATAGCATTATTACTAAACCCAAAAATAAATATTTTTGCCTCGTAATTTACACCTTGTTACAAAACTATAATAGCAAATTTTTTAATAAATATCAATGACCTTTTAAAATCATTTTTTTGAAAAATATTTAGCAAGAAATTTTCCGGTATAAGAAGTTTTGCATTTAACAATCTGTGCAGGGGTTCCCTGAGCAACAATCTGCCCGCCTTCTACCCCGCCTTCAGGCCCTAAATCAATTATATGATCAGCTATTTTTATTAAATCCAAATTATGTTCAATCATTAAGATTGTATTACCCTGATCAGCCAAAGCCTGAATAATTTTTACAAGTTTATCCAAATCCGCCCAATGCAAACCGACAGACGGCTCATCCAAAAGATACAAAGTTTTGCCCGTTGAGCGTTTATTAAGTTCAGATGCCAACTTAATTCTTTGAGCTTCCCCTCCTGACAGTGTTGTTGCGCTTTGACCTAACTTCATATAATCAAGACCAACATCATTCAACGTTTTCAGTTTACTTTTTATTGCAGGAATACTGTCAAAAAACTCTAATGCCTCTTTGACACTCATATCCAACACATCTGATATAGTTTTTCCCTTATACTTAACCTCCAGCGTCTCTCTGTTATAACGTTTACCCTTACAAACATCACATTTTACATAGACATCCGATAGAAAATTCATCTCAATTTTTACAAGACCGTCACCTTTGCAAGACTCACAGCGCCCGCCTTTTACGTTAAAACTGAACCTGCCGGGTTTATATCCGCGCAGTTTTGACTCATTAGTTTTTGCAAAAAGTTCTCTTATCGGGGTAAAAACATCCGTATAAGTTGCAGGATTTGAACGAGGAGTTCTGCCAATAGGTGACTGATCAATCGCTATTATCTTATCAATGTTTTCAAAACCTGAAATTTCATCAACACCTTGTGGTTTTGGTTTATTGCGCCGAAGTTTATGCACCGCGTATTCATAAATCAATTCCTGCATTAAAGTTGATTTGCCGGAGCCTGAAACTCCGGTTAAAATCACGATTTTACCTAACGGAATATTCACATCAATATTCTTAAGATTATTAAGATGAGCATTTTTAACATTAAGGAATTGCCCATTCCCCTCGCGCAGAGCCCTAGGCATCGGAATTTCTTTTTCACCGCTTAAATATTTACCGGTTATAGAATTTTTGGCAGAAATTATATCCTCAACAGAACCTTTAGCAATAACTTTTCCCCCGCTTTCACCAGCTTTTGGCCCAATATCTACAATATAATCCGCACTTCTTATGGTATCTTCATCATGCTCAACAACGATTAAAGTATTGCCAAGATTTCTTAATTTAAAAAGCGTTTTTATAAGCATATTATTATCACGTTGGTGCAATCCGATAGACGGTTCATCCAGCACATACAAAACCCCGCTTAAACCGCTTCCGATTTGAGATGCAAGGCGAATTCTTTGAGATTCACCGCCTGAGAGAGTTCCTGCCATTCTTGATAAGTTGAGATAATGAAGCCCAACATCACAAAGGAATTTCAATCTTGCCCGAATCTCATCCAAAATCTGCTTGGCTACTTCGCGTTGAAATTCTGTCAAATCAAGATACAAATCAGTAATAAATTTAAGTTCTTCATCTATAGACAGCAAAGTGAATTCATAAATATTCTTATCTTTTATTCTGACTGCGAGCGGAAACGGCTTTAGCCTTGCCCCATTACAATCAGGGCATGGCTTTGCTACCATAAATTTTTCTATCTCTTCTCGCCAATATTCACCTGTCGATTCAAAATAACGTTTTTCCAGATACGGAATTACCCCTACAAACGGGATCAAACGAGTTTGATAACGGCTTGTTCCGAAATCTTTTACTCTTATCTTAATAGGCTCTTTTGTCCCGTATAAAATTGCATTACGCTCATCTTGCGACAATGAATCAAACGGAGCATCCATATCAATATTTAACGCCGTACAAACAGACAGCAGCATATCATTATAATAGCCGGTAGCAGTTCTTGTCGCCCAGGCATAAATTGCACCCTGATTAATCGAAAGCGATTTATCCGGAACGACCAAGTCCGGATCTACAACAAAATCAGCACCTAATCCTGAACATCTTTCACACGCGCCATATGGTGCATTAAATGAAAATATCCTTGGAGTAAGCTCTTCAAAGCTTATATTACAATTCGGACATGCCAGCTTTTCGCTAAAAATAATCTCTTTATCCGATACAACATCAACAACTACAACCCCATCCCCTTTTTTTAAGGCAATTTGGACACTGTCTGCAATTCTTGACATTGCGCTTTCTTTTACGACAATTCTGTCGACTATAACGCTTATATCATGTTTTTTAGTCTTCTCAAGCTCAATTTCATCCTCATCAAGATTATATATCTCACCATCAACCTTTACCCGAACAAATCCTTCCTGATTAAGTTCTTTGAACAACGAATTGTATTCGCCTTTTTTACCTTTTACTATCGGTGCTAAAATCTGTATTTTAGAACCTTCATTGAGTGTCATTATCTTATTTACAATCTCATCAAGAGTCTGAGGTTTAATTTTTGTGCCGCACACGGGACAATATGGTGTTCCCACTCTTGCATATAGTAATCTTAAATAATCATATATCTCCGTTATAGTCCCAACCGTAGATCTTGGGTTATTACTTTTTGATTTTTGGTCAATAGATATTGCAGGAGAAAGTCCATCAATATATTCAACATTTGGCTTGTCAAGCTGTCCGAGAAATTGTCTTGCATAGGTTGAAAGACTCTCAACATACCTGCGCTGACCTTCTGCAAATATAGTATCAAAAGCCAAAGAACTCTTTCCCGACCCTGATACTCCGGTAAATACAATTAACTCATTTTTAGGTAATTCTAAGGAAACATTTTTTAAATTATGTTCTTTTGCACCAACAATCTTAATCCTATCTGCCATAATAATAATATTATATTCTAAAAATATTACTCAACAAGTAAAACAAATATTCCCTTTACAAATCCTAAAATAAATGCTATACTAAGCTTATTGTTGTTTTTTGTATTAATTTAAAGATATTTTCCTTGAAGAAAGGAAAATTTACTATGGGTAAAAGATCAAAATATCCGAGTTATTCTGGCGGCTCGGTGTATCTCAACGGCAAAAAAGTTGCAACTATCACAAAAAAAGGAGATTCCATTAAAAGTTCGTACAAAATGCCGAAAGCAGAAAAACAAATGTACAATAGAATTCAAAAAAAATTAAAAAATTCACTAAATAATCTGTACAAATTTGAATCAAACAAAAAACTTTGGGAACAAGAACTTAACGCCTACAAAAATCAAGGGATTAAACAAATTGATTCAATTTATAAACCGATGGAAACCACACTTAAAAATGATATTGCAAGCAGATTCGGCAATCTTGATAACTCGGCATTCATGAACAATTTATCAAAAATCACAAACAACAAAGCTGATGCCGTCGCTTCATTAAGTCAATCTCTATTAACAAAACAAGACGAACTATACAATAAAGAACTTTCAAACAGAATGAATTATATTACATTATTAAGCGGATTAAGCACAAATATTGATAATAAAATGTTGGCATTACTCGGTCAAGCTCAAGCAAATTCGGGCTCTGGCAACAACTACAATGCCAATGCCCACAACGCAAATTCATCAAACAACGGAAGCTTTTTAACTAACGCGTTAGGTTTTGCCGGTACCGCTTTCGGATTTCTTCCGTAAAGCTAATCCCCTCCCTTATTGGGAGGGGATTTTTAAAGATAAATTATATTTCCAACTGCTCCAAAAATCTTTTCAATGCAATTTTGACATGAGAATAATTCAAGCCTCCCTGAAGATAGGCAACATACGGTTCTCTCATAGGTCCGTCAGCGGACAATTCAATAGTTGACCCTTCAATGAATGTTCCGCCTGCCATAATAACTTTATCTTCATACCCCGGAATATTTTCAGGAATTGGCGTCACATATCCGTTGACCGGAGATAATGATTGAATTGTCCTGCAAAATTCTTCAAGCAATTCCGGCTTTCCAAATGTAATATTTTGAATAATATCAGTTCTTTTTTCGTAATATTTTGGAGCAGAATTATACCCAATTTCATCAAATATTCTGGATGCAAGAACACCCCCTTTAACAGCATCAGCGACAACAGAAGAAGCCATAAACAAACCCTGAAACATAAGTCTGTGCTGATTGAACATCGCCCCACCATCCATACCTATCCCCGGTGCGGTCAACCTAATAGCACTTTTTTCCACTAAGTCTTTTCTGCCTGCTATATACCCGCCGGCTTCAACAATACCACCACCGGCATTCTTTATTAAAGAACCACCTATTAAATCAGCACCAACTTCAATCGGCTCTTTTTCCTCCACAAATTCGCCATAACAATTATCCACAAAACATATACAATTCGGATTCTTAGACTTAACAATTTTACAAATTTGAGCAATCTCATCAATACTTAAAGACTTTCTCGTTGAGTATCCTTT
>CAMOQI010000013.1 GCA_946622835.1 uncultured Candidatus Melainabacteria bacterium | reverse complement strand
TAGAAGCCTTGAACTTGGTTTATTAGGATTATCTGACACTCGTGGTAAATAACTTTTTACTAAATATGCATTACCGCTATAAAGAAAATCTTCCAATTTATCACAAAAAACAGATTCAAATATGTAATGTTGATTAATTGCAGTAATTGCATTGGTAAAAGCTTCATACTTAATACATGTATCAAAATATGATTCACCTACAAGGTCAATAGCGGATGCTTCAAGTTCATTGTCAGGAGTAGTTATTGAAGGCGGTGCAATATTTAATCTTGCTATAGTTTCACCCCATTTTTGAAGCAACACGCCGATTTCATCTGTTCTTAATTGTGAGTACTCATCATCTTGTTTTCTCTCTTTATAAAGCTGAAGGAAATCGTATGGCGAAAGGTCTCCGAACCATTTTTTATATAATCCAAAAGCACGAGTAATACAATCGCCTTGATTTGAAATATATAGTTTTTTACATAAATCAAGTACATTTTCATACTCAAAAAGATTCTCCAAATTCAATGGTAACGCTCTGACTTCAGCAATATCTATTGAGTCTGTCTCAGGAAAATCAAAGGGCACATATTCTCTTTCATAATATTCATAATAACGTATATGTTGATGTAACGTTTTTATGGATAAATAAGTATTAAGTAGACCTTCTAAATTATGATTTTGACAAGCCGAAAAATATGAAAGATGTAAGTAGTAATCTAACCGTTGCTTTGATATTCCTTCGGCTAATGCCCCAATAATGAATTCTGGAGTAATATAGTTTGGAATCAAATCAGTTCTTTTAGCACATTTGAGTAATGGAATACCTGATACATACTTCAAAACATCATCTTTTTCCACTTCTAGTATATGCTTTGCTAAAAGCAATGCGATTTCCTCATAGCGTTCATTATATCCACTAATAATTCCCATAAGAAACACGCGAAAATCATTATGAAATAAAGCATATTCACCATCGTTACTAGTTGGAATAATTAATGGGTATAAGTTTTTTAGAGCAATTTCCCAATCTGTTTTGCTTAATTTGTATTGCTTTAATGCTTCATAAATAACATTTAAATTAACTCGTCCGTTCATTAAAAGTATTGGAGAAGCAATTATACTTTCTGGAAATGCTGCAGGTATTCCCATTTTTAATATTTCAGATTTTGCATGATTCCAAATATGAGAATAATACTGTTGAACATCAGCGTTTATTCCACTTGAATTTAACTTACAAATAATATCATCTATGGAATTCAAATGCTTTATCTCTTCAATTGCATATACTGTCGAAAGGTTGTTACCTTCTGTTTTTTCATATATAAATGATGCAAGTTCA
The DNA here is from genome assembly GCA_946622835.1 of uncultured Candidatus Melainabacteria bacterium. GTDB lineage: Bacteria > Cyanobacteriota > Vampirovibrionia > Gastranaerophilales > Gastranaerophilaceae > Zag111. Next base: position 9,067 of record CAMOQI010000013.1, on the reverse strand, counting down.
TTTTGGTTGGTTTGCAGTTGTGGCATTTCTGAATTAATTAACTGCTCTATATCAGAAATGCATAGTTTTGGCAACTCAATTTTTTCAACGTCATTACTTGTTAACCATACTGGGTACTGAGTATTATACATAGTTGATGGTTGTCCCACTATTACAAAACATACCCCGGAAGGAATCTCATCAGGAGTAGGAAGGGATGTCAAAAAAGTAACATCGTTTTCTGCTCTTGCAGCATGATCAATTCCGTCAATACATACATAAATGCGTTTACTGTTGTTATAATCTGTCACATATATACCTAGCAATCTTAAGACACTTTGTCTCATAACTTCAAGGGTTAAGAGTTTATTAGAGACAGGAACTTGATATTTCGCTAGATTTCCCGCAAACACTTTTCTTAATTGATTTAAAAGTGTTCCCCATAAGTTTTCACTACTATACATGCCTGCATCATTGTTATAAAAATGCTGATTAGGGGAAATTGGTCGAAAAGTATGATACCGGAGCAAAAAAAGATTTCTTGTAGATTGAATATAACTAATTGTACTGGTTTTTCCTGAACCTGGGTCTCCAGTAATAAAGATCACATTTTTATCAGAACGAATAACTTTTTCTTCAACATCATTACAGAAGTCTTTTCTACTATTAAAGAATGGTTCCGGAGGGATTAATCTATGCTGACTTTCATTTATATCCTCTTTGATGCTTAAAGCTGAATACACATTTTCAATAGTTACTCTTTCGTTTTCTCTTCTCGTTGTTGTCCAAAATCTTAATTCAGCAACAAGTTTTTCAAAAAGCTCTTTTGCTAAACCTTCACTACAAGAAAAAGATTTTTGAATTGAAGTAACTAGTGTACTTTCTAATTCCGTTAAGTTAGGCTGGTTGCCATAAATAGAAAAGGCTTTTATAAACTTTACGATATTGTTTTGATCTTCTGCTTTAATCGCGCTGCAAAACTCTTCAAATTGTTGGGCTAAATTATGATCTGAAATAGCAATGCTTGTGAAATCGTCTACATCTTCCAACTCTTTTTTTATTAGTTCAAAAAAATCAGTAATTGAATATGCGGGGTATTTTTGGCCACGAAAAATACGAGCAGATTTATTACGTCCTAAAGTTCTGTTCGTAAATAGTATTGGCTTATTATTTTTATGGGTGTTTTCCCAACCCGAAAAAATAGAACCCAATAAGTTCTTTCCGTTTTGTTGTTCAATTAGCCTTCCGAAGGTCAAGTTGCTTTGTTTCGAAGTGGAAATTTCGTGTTTAACCTGATAACACAATTTTTCAGTACCATCTTTATATTCTACTACCACATCATCTATAGTGTCATATATTTCATGTTGGAATATTACAGATGCGATTCTTGAATCAGGATTAATCATTTCTACGATATATTTAAGACCGACATACCATTCATACCAATAAGGATCACCAATTCCAGGAGTGGACATATTTCTACCTCCAAATACGACTTAATATATTTTAATTATACCATAAACAATACCGTATAACAAATGTTGTTTTACTACTCTTATTAATCAAATTAGCATAACATTTCAAATAGAAATAGTGCTGATTGACAAAAAGAAAAAATAGGTAATATACCTATTATTACTGTATTTCTCAATATAAGGCTTTTGATTTACACCAATAAAAACACAGTTTAATCAAAGGAAAAGTAGTGCTGAATAAAGAAATGTAATGCGAAAACTAAAATGATTTTTGTAATGAAATTTGCAATATCGATTTTTATATGATAAAATATACCTATTTCAATAAGCTTTCTTGAGTCCAGGAATATAGTTAAGAACAGAAGGAGAAGATTTACATTGAATCCGTCAAACAGTAATCAATCTGAAGAAGTAATACATTATTGGGATTATTTTCGCTCATTGTGTAATAGATTAGAAATGACAAGACAATTTATTGATCATTCGGTTGAGAACGGTGTTATGAGAAATGCAAATGTAAACTCTTTTGAATTTCAACAACTTATTATGCTTGCATCTGCTGAATTTGAAAATCTATGTAAAATAATTTGTCTTCATATTGACAAATCATTTAACGTAAAAACTTCAAATATTGTATTAATTAGTAAAACAATATTGAACAAATACCCCAAAATCACTGAAGTTAAAGTTGGAACAGATTACTGTGTGCTTCAACCGTTAAATAATTGGGCAATTATAAAAAGCTCAAATCAAGAAACAGAAAATGTAATAGGTATAGAATGGTGGAAAGCTAATAACAGCATTAAACATGAAAGTTTTAACAACTTTCATTTGGCAACACTTGAAAATGCAGTTAATTCTTTAGCGTCTTTAATGGTTGTAGAACTTTATTTAATAAAACTAAAAATAAATTCTGTCAATGAGAGTCTTGAAAAGCCGTGCAGTTATTTTGAAAACTTATATGAAAGTGCACGATTTATTGATAATGAAAAATCTCTTCCTGATTTCTAATCTCGAAATACATTCAATAAAGTGAAAACAACAGTAAACGATTCCTGTTGAGTATATGATAGTTGATATGTTCTACATAGCTATCATTATAAAAAAGAGGTAATAATTATGAAAAAGCATTTTACAAAACTGAATGCACAGCCGCAGTAGCCCAGACAGCAGATATGGGCTTTTTGGTGTTGTGTTCATATAAGATAGTTTTGTAAAGAAATATAAATAACTAAACTGCTGATAAACACAAGGTTTGTCAGCAGTTTTTTATACAAGGAAATATAGAGATGATTACCAAGAAAAGTATTGACGGAAGAAAAGCATTTGTCTGGGGATTCACTTCACAGCAATATGCAAAGCTCAGGAACATAAATCCGCCTCAACTCTACAACAGACTGCACGAACTCAGTGTTGTAGCAGACGACACATATTGATTTGACCTCGGAACCGGGACGGGATTTATACCGCAGAATATGTATAATAACAACGCAAATATATACCCACATCAGTACCAACAAAATCAGACATATTTTAGAGGATAAGCATCCTCGTAACAGATTTAATATTTAAAGTAATACACTATCTTAATATTGAAATTTTCTTGATTTGTCAACCCAAAATGCAAAAATGTACAAAAAAACGACAAAAAAAGACATAGATAATTGAAAATATATGTTGACAAATGATTATACATTTTTTAAATAACATAAAAAACAAAGGAAGATTTTCTTCTGCTTCCTTTGTACATTTAGTTCTACTATTTCCATTAAACAATAAGACAGGATTCCTTTTTCATTTAACGGTATTTTGCGATCTTGATTTAGAACACTTTTATTACATATAAAACCAAATCCATGTTTGCTATATTGAAAGTGTTCAAAATTTAAGTATAAACAAACTACAATTGATATTTGTAACCAGAAGAATATTTTTTAAATACACCTTTTTCGCATAGATTATCAAATATTGTTATAATATCTTTTTCTTTACATTTGCATTTGTCGTTAATTTTATACTTACACTTGTATTGATTGTTGCAACACTCCCCATGAAATTTGTTTAATAGGTTTTTATTTCCCACTTTATCTTTTTGCATAATTGTTTCTTTAAGTATGCATTTCTCACCATTATACTCATTTATTTTTACGAATGAGGTGTTTGTTATACCAAGAAATCCAATCAATACAGATGCAAATCCTTTTGTGAGTTTTATGTCTAAAATTAACGACAGTATAATAATTGTTGAATATTTTAAATTAATGTAATACTCACTTTCCATAATTAGAAATCCCATTGTGCCTGCTTCTAAAGACGGCAGTTTTGTTTTTACTTGATAAATTTCACCATCGCTTAAAACACCTTTATTATTGTCAATAAAACTCAAAAAAGTATTAATCTCATGTTCATTTTCAAAGCCAATGCTTTCGAGGCAATTGTATATTTTAGACTTGTTGCCTCTTGCGATTAATCTATTAGAAGGATTATTCATAAATATCATCTCCTATGGGTAAATATGAAAAACGAAGTAATTCTTTGTAGATTATACTCCAATTGTTAGATAGAGAAATAAGATGTGAATCTATATCATATCGATATGATATCTTTTTATTTAATTCGTTATTAATTCTAAAAATATCATAAAATGCATCATTTGATAGATTATACATTTTTTTAATACTACTGCTAATTTCTTTCTTCGACAAACAATTTGAAAAAACAATCGATAATACCAGTGAAAGCCTTTCAGAAGGAGGCAAATATGTTTTATTTTTATAGTCATATGACTTGTCATATAAATACATAAAATTAAATAAAGTAACCAAAGAAACAATAATTTGCTCAATTTTCACTTTAGGATTATCAATTTCAATTATTTGTTTAAATATTCTTGCAGCAGTAATATCTGCATGTAATTCTAATGTTTGTATGTCAATTAATGAATCTTTTCTTTTATTGTCAAATGCTGCCATAAACCTCATAGCATATTTGTTCTCTAAATATTTACAATGTCCAAAGATGAGGTGCGCAAATTCATGATATAATAAAAAACAATAAAAATAGACACTTATTTGTGCTAGTATCTTTGATTCATCTAGATCTATAAAGTGCTCTTTAAACGATTCATTGTGTAGCATTTTTTCTAGCGTATATCCAATATGGAACATTGCACCAGTAGTAAAACAGATTACATTGTGATTATCAATACATAGTGTATATGCATTAATGTTATTATCTGAAACAAAATAAAACAAGAAATCATTTGAAACAACACCATATTTTTGGGCGATTTTTTCTGCAGAACTCTTCATAAGTGCATAAATTGGATTATAAATAGTCACTTTATTATCAACAATCTTTTTGTTTAATGCATTTTCTATTTTAAGCTCAATACTTTTATTATCAAAACTCATTAAAGCACTTCCTTGTTTTAATAATTAACAAAAACTATTAATTGGGTCAATAACAAATGCAAAAATGTACAAAAAAATGACAAAAAAAGACATAAAAATCAAAAAATAAGACTTGACAAATAAAAAATAGTTGTTCCAAACATACATAACGCAGAACAGGGTTGTGCAATTTTGCACAACCCTGTTCTGTGTCAGCATCAATTGTTTTACCACCTAAAACATAATTGTTATACTTAGTTTTCCATCCACATAATTTGCAACTATACCACCGCCTAAGCGCTCAACAAGAACTTTGGCAATGGATAATCCTAACCCAGTCGAATTGCGAGCTGCTTCAACGGTATAAAAGCGGTCAAACAAGCGCCCCGCTGTGATAGCGTCAAGATTACTTGCCGTATTCGTGAAGGTGATGGTTGAGTCTTCCGTCATAGTTACGGATAAATCTCCGTCTGAATATTTTAAAGCATTGCCGATGATGTTGGAGAAAATGCGGTTGACTGCATCAATATCCAATTCTCTCCATACAGGACTGTTAGGAAGACTGATTTCCGGTTCAATGTTTCTTTCCTTCATTGCGCCATAGAATGACACCAAGTTTTCCTCAAGTACTTTAACTAAATTCATTCTCACACAATTTATCGTCTGAGAGGAAGAAACGATACTGTAACGGAATAATTCTTCTGTTAGGCTTGTCAATGCCTCTGTACGGTTTCTAATATGAAAAAGATAGCGTTCAACCGTTTCGCTTTTGTCTTCCTTCTCTAATAAATCAAGGTATCCGTTAATGGCTGTAAGAGGTGTGCGTAAATCGTGAGATAGATTTGTTACCGCTTCTTTCAGTTCACGGTCACCTTGCTGAAAACGATGACGCTCTGCTCGAAGCAGACGAAGCTGCTCGTTAATATCAGAAGCGAGTTTTAATGCATACTTATCCCTTGAAGAAATATGAATAAGCGTGTTTGTATCCGCTGTTAATCGGTCTTGAAATAAGTGATTGATTTCTTTTATAGATTTCCTCAAAACAAATATCTTTGACAAAAGAAAAATGATAACCAATATCAATATTGCAATTATAATTAACAGCGGATAGTTCATGGTAACCTCTTACTTTATATCTTTTTTGCTGAACAGCAAACATCCCAATGCAGACAAACCACATATCAGCGGAACATCCAAAAGAATCATACGAATCGGATGCCAAACTTCCCAAGATGATAACTGTGACGCCTGACCGCAAGGGTTTATATCGTGCAGAATGCTGTTTAATCCTCTACGGAAACCATCAACATACTTCGGGTTGAGGGCACCGTCTTTATACTCTGTCTGTACCAATATGGAATTTGTGTGCATTGCCAGAACGAGCATAATAAATGCTAAACCCATACATAAAACGATTGCATGTGTTTTGTTGCCGCAGATGAGCGTAATAACAGAAAACAGGCATCCCGTAACAATGCTCATAGCAAACCCTAATGCAAAGAAGCGGATAAAATCTGTTATCTTAACATCATTTTCAAAGAAAAACTGACCAACTCCTGCAGCAAACGCTGTTACTACTGTATAAACAATAGCGCAGCCTGTGAAACAAACTATGATTTGTGAAATTGCATAATGACTGCGACAACTTGCAGTTAACAGTTTATTCCGAATAAAACCGTCGCTGAAATCCGTTCCAATAAAAGCGCTTACAAACGCTGACATAGCAAGTCCATACATACTCATAGGTAAAAAGATTACCCTGCTTAATGGAACTGTATAATCCATTGCTGTTGCCTGAATAAACATAAATGCTGATGTAAGGGCAAGCATTACAATGAGCGAAAGGCGAAAAGCAAAACTTTTCCTAAGTCGTATAAAATCAGCTCTTAACATCTTAATCATTATTTGCCACCTCCCACTAAAGAAATGAAATAGCTTTCAAGGCTTTCATCTCTCTCCTGCATAGATAACACTTCACAGTTATCATTTGCCAATGCAACCGTCAGTTGAGTTACATTTACTCTTGCAAATACGTCTGCGATTGTTTCGGAGATGACTTTGTATTCAGTGTTCATATTGTCAAGCACACGAGCAAGAATTGAAGTGTTGCTGACTTCCATACGTACACATTTGCGGCAAGCAGCATTCAATTCTTCTGCACTTAATTCTTTTACCATACGCCCGCGGTCTATGATACCGTAATGTGTTGCCAAGCGCGAAAGCTCGTCCAAAATATGACTTGAAATGAGAACAGTGATTTGTTTTTCTCGATTAAGTTTCAGAATCATTTCTCTCATTTCAACGATGCCTTGCGGGTCAAGACCGTTTACAGGTTCGTCTAAAACAAGAAAATCAGGATTGCCTGCTAATGCAATGGCAATGCCAAGACGCTGCTTCATGCCGAGAGAAAAGTTTTTAACTTTTTTCTTGCCTGTATTTTCAAGACCAACCAACTTCAACAGTTCCGGGATATCATCACAAGACGGCAATCCAAGAATTAAATACTGTTGTTTCAAATTCTCTGCAGCCGTCATATTCGTATAGATTGCAGGCGTTTCAACAACAGCGCCCATACGTCGGCGTGCATTGACGATGTCTTTACTGTCGTTACTTATACCGTAAAGATTGAAACTGCCACCGGACGGATTTTGCAAACCACAGATTAAACGGAGCAACGTTGTTTTGCCGGCCCCGTTTTTACCAACGAATCCATAGATGGAACCTTTAGGAACATGCATAGTCAGCCCGTCTAGTGCAGGAACAGATTTATAGTTCTTCTTCAGACCATCAGTTTGTAAAACATAGTCCATATCGTTTTACCTCCTTATAGTCTGATTATAAAACATAATGGTCAAATAAGTAGTCAAGAGAATCGTCAAGATTTGGTCAAGATTTTTGCTCTGCCAGTTTGAAGCCGATACTCCATACTGTTTCAATATAATCCACACCGCTTGCGTCTTGAAGTTTCTTGCGCAGGTTACTGATATGTTGTTTTAATGAGCGTTCAGTGCAGTCGGGTGTATCTATACTAATTTTGTCAAGAAGCACGCTTTTTGCAATAACCTGTTTCGGATTTTCCATCAGCAGTTTCAGAATAGCAAATTCCGTTCTTGTCAGTTTTACCGATTCTCCGTTTGCGGTAATTGTCATCGATGTCAAATCCATCTTCAAGTCACCGACACACAAAGAATCGCTCTCAATAGTTTGTTCCTTTTTGCGAAGTTGAACAACGATACGGGCAAGAAGCTCTCTGGTATCAAACGGCTTGGTGATATAATCTGCAGCACCGCCGAGAAGAAGGTTAACTTTATCCTGCACATCAATCTTTGCACTCATAATTATTACCGGGATGTTTTCAATATAGGGAAGAACTTCCTCGCCGGACAACCCAGGTAGCATTAAATCTAAAAGAATCAAATCTGGTTTATTCTGCGACAGAAGATACAGAGCCTCCGTGCCAGAATATGCACGAATAACGGAAAAACCTTCACTCGTCAAAACTTCCGTCAGCATATCTCCGATATGAATATCGTCATCAATAATTGCAATTGTTTGCTTCATAATTGTTATTATCCTTATATGTTATGTTTGATTTATATAATCATTATAACATTTTAGATCTTTATTCTCAATGATTATTAGAATAGAACGATAACCGTGTGAAAAAAACGCATAAATTTACATTTTTAATTTCAAAATCTATCATTATTTTTTGTTGTGAGAACAACAAAATTTCATTTGTCAACCCCTAATTTTCGATTAATTATGTCTTTTTTTGTCGTTTTTTTGTACATTTTTGATTATCAAGTTGACAATAATCTATTTTTAATTAAAAATAATTAAAAGTATATGTTTTAGTATCTGAGGTACAATTAAAATGGCGTATTCTCTTGATTATCTTGAAAATATTCTATTAAAAAATTTAAAATTGAATTCAAATAACGAAAATAATGAAATGTGTTATTTAAGATGTGCCGACAAAGAAAAGTTAAATGTTCTTTATTTTCAAAAAGATCATGAAATAATATTTGGTAGACGAGGCACTGGTAAAACCACTCTGTTAAGGGCATTTACTTATTATATAAACACTATTATTAACTCCCAAGATAATATCCCAACCTGCTTCGCAATATATATCAATATGGAAGATATCGTTCCTGATACTTTTGAAATTAATGCTGAAAACTATGGTGCATATATTATTGAAACATATAGAAAATT
>CAMOQI010000012.1 GCA_946622835.1 uncultured Candidatus Melainabacteria bacterium | reverse complement strand
TCTCTTGAATTTCTAATGCTCACTATAGTTCGCATTGAAATTCTTTTCTCTCCGTAGGAGAGATAAGGGGTAAAATCTGCTTCCTAATAATTCATCTTGCCTTCTTCAATTAAGCGCGCAGCACAGTTGACTCCATATTTATCATCACCATAACAAGTAGCATTTTCCCAACAAGATTTTGTATATCCCCATGCATTGTTACAAAAAGAGTTAAGGGGATTTTCAAATGGGGAATAGTAAACAAATATATCTCTACCAAAAGTGTTAGGTCCATTACTCGGACCGTTTGTATCAACAAACGAACCTTCCGAGTACCCTCCATCAGAGCATAAATTAAAAAACATTCCGTCTTTGGTTATAAACGCATAGCCCTGTTTTCTGTAAGAGCATATAGTATTACCACAAATATATTCTATTCCATTCATAATGTCAGTACCATCATAATTTTGTGCAACTTTACTGTAGTTTTTACATACTTCTTTATAATTATCTGTTGTTATTATAGTTGATACATTAAAGTATTTTGGAAAATCATCATAACAACTACCGCTTCTTGAATTTATAATAGATTCAGCACAACCAGTTTCATCTACAAATAATTTAACTGCATTTTCTATAACCATCCGGGCTTTCATGAATTTGGAGTAATATATCTTTTTCTGGAAGCTCGATATAAGTGACGGTATAACCATCGCAGCAACAACACCGATAATTCCTAAAGTTATTAAAACTTCAGCAAGCGTAAAGCCCGCTTTACGAAAGGGCTTTAGTATGCTACTTTTCTGTACATCATTGTTATGAGCGTATTTTGTCACATCAAACCCCTTTCATAATTCCTATCATACGCATATTATAACTGATTTTTCCGCTTTTTGCAAGGTGATAATTATTTTGAAATATAATTTATAAGCTTTGATAAATCTTTATTCCAGATTCCGTACCAATTTTGTAAAATTACATCCGCAGGTGATAATCCGGCAAATGTGTATTCTTTTATGTTTTCCAGAAATATATCTTCTCCTGTGCGCATTTTTTGCAGTGATTTTTCTGCAATATTAATTATTTCTTTTGCGTAATCCGTAATTATGGCGTTTTTAACTTTTGTGTTTATTCCGAGTTTTGGCACTTCATATCTTAATTCGGAAAAATCTTTATATTGAAGATGTTTAAGTAATTCTTCGCACTCGCTCATTGCAAAATCGCTGTACATAATACCTTTATATATGGCTAAGAGCGAGTATTTTAAATTCTCCCCAACGCAATCAGCGTTTCTGAGTTCTATAAAGTTGCGCATTCTAACCTCGGGGAAATAAAGATTTGCTTGAAGTTCATAGTCTTCAATTGTTGCTTCTTCTCCCATCCAGTTGTTGTACAAATACTGTTCAAACGTTATATCTCCGTTAATTTCAAACGGTAAATTCCCGCGTTGGATAAAAATCATCGGAGTTTTCATAACACAATCAATATAATCTTCAAACGAGAATTCTTCGCTTATTTTGCCCGCAAAACCGCATCTGTCGTTATCTGTATTGAGCCAGCTGAGCGCTCTGAAAGATTTATAGCCGGTATCTACTCCCCCTCTTATGGGAGAATTGGCAAACATTGCCGTTATAAACGGGGATAATTTATTTCCAAGTTTGAATTTCCTCATTGCATCTTCTTCGGAAGAAAAATCAATACAGCATTGTATTCCTGCGGTTTCTCTCATCATAACGTCTGATAATATTCCCCACAGGTAGCGAGCCATAATTTTGTAACGCCTTTTCGGAATAAGGTTTATTGATTTGTGTGTTGAATATGGTGAAACCCCGTAATTTAGAAGGCTTATCCCAAAATAATCAAGAAGGGGTTTCATAGCTGAATTTATATTATCTATTTTTTTCTTTAATTCGAAAATTGTTTTTTCCGGCTTAGTGCTGATTTCGATTTGGCAGCCGGGTTCAAGGGTTATGGTGTCATGTCCTTTTTGAAGCCCGATGATTTCTCTATTATCCGTTATGTAATCCCAAGTTTCTTCTTTTGCATACAGGGTTAATAAATCTCTTATTCCGCCGTCTTTATAATAATCAACGTGAGTATATGTTTTTGTTGTGATAGGCAATCGTTCATATTCCATACCGATTTTAAAATCATTTTGCGGCTTAAACCCTTTGGTATAGAGCTTCATTATTTCTGCTTTATCCAGTTTTTCTTTAGTTTGATACATCAATTCCCCTTTGTCATTTATTATATCACCATCATGCGATACGGATTCTTGTTATGTTTTTTTTATTACATAAATTAAAATATCAAATAAAATTTTGTATACATTTCCCCAACTGTGTTATTATAATTGCTAAGATGAATTATTTTGAACGAGCAAAATATTTTAAAACTAAAAAACGCCTCGGACAAAACTTTTTGGTTGACGGTGAAGTTATTGCCGATATTTTGAGTTATGCGGATATAAGTTCTGAAGATACTGTTGTTGAAATCGGTCCGGGGGTTGGTTTTGTTACGGAACAACTTATAAAATATGCAAAAAAAGTTATAGCAATCGAGCTCGATGAAGATGCAATAAAAGAACTTGAAAAATTAAATGCCCCTAATCTTGAAATCATTCATAAAGATATTTTAAAGACGGATTTGTCGCAATTGTGCAGCGGAAAAATTAAAATTGTTGCAAATATTCCTTATTATATTACAAGTCCGATTATAGCGCACTTGCTCGGTGAAATTGATGATTTGGATAATAAAAATCGCTCAAAAATAACGGATATAATATTGATGGTACAAGAAGAAGTGGCACAAAGAATGGCTGCTGATGAAAAATCTTCGGGTAAGCAGTATGGATTGTTGACGATATTATCGCAGTTTTGGGCTGATGTTAAAGTTATGCGTACAGTCGGCAGGAAATGTTTTTACCCTGCGCCAAAGGTAACGTCTGCCATAGTCAAACTTTCGGTGCGAGAAAGACCAAAACTTGATTTGTCGGATTATTCTCATTTTAGGCGAGTTGTAAAGGCGGCTTTTGCTCAGCGCAGAAAAAATCTTAAAAATTGTTTGCTAAACGGCGGTTTTTTGAAAGAAAAAGTCATCAAATCTATTGAGGAACTTGGTTTTGATGAAAATATCAGAGGAGAAAAACTTTCTATTGAAGCCTTTGGAAAGCTGAGTGAATTGTTGTTCAAATAAGGAGAATTTGTTTTGGATAGTGTAAAAATTAAATGTCGCGCAAAAATAAATTTGAATTTGAAGATTACGGGCAAAAGAGCTGACGGCTATCATGATATAGAAAGTATTATGCAAACGATAAATTTGTACGATATTTTAACAATTTCGGTCATTGATTCGGATATTGTTGAAATTAACTTAGACGGTGATTCAAAAGAAATTCCGTATGATAAGACAAATTTGGTTTATAAGGCAGCAGAATTGTTTTTAGATACTCTTGATATAAAATCAAAAACGGTTTTGATTTATATAGGGAAAAAAATACCTGTATCTGCCGGCTTGGCAGGCGGCAGCGCTGATGCTGCGGGTACATTGTTTGGCTTGAACCATCTTTTCGGCGGGCCTTTATCAGAGGGGGAATTACATAGACTTTGCGCAGAGCTTGGTTCTGATTTGAATGTTTGTTTGAAAGGCGGATGTGTAAAAGCTCAGGGCAGAGGTGAAATTATTACCCCTTGTGAATTTCGTGATATGAAAATTAGTCTTATAAAGCCTTTAGAGCTTGGGATTTCGGCAAAAGAGGCTTATACAAAGTTTTCTAAAAAAGATAAACAGCAGGGGCAACGTTTTAAATATGTAAATGATTTGGAATGGGCAGTAATAGAGGATTATCCTCAACTTCAATATATAAAGGAAAAATATCCAAATGCGGTAATGACAGGTTCGGGTTCAACATATTTTCTTGTCAATGATAATTTTGATGAAAATGAGCAAGGGTATTGGGTGATGAATGATATAGCAGCGACTAAAAACGGTGTTGAGTTGTTTGTCTAGCTTCTTTGTGTTATATTTACCCCTATGAGCGGTGATTATAAAAAATTGTTGAACAAGAAAAAGAAAAAATATTGTGACCCAAAAACTATGGGTGTAAATATTGATAAGAATGAATATTATGAAATTATCCTGTCAAATTCCGCCCATCCGGAAAAAATAAAACGAGAACAGTGAAAATAATTTTTTGATTAAATTTTAAATCTCATTTAAAAAACCCCTTTACAAAAAATTTCACTTGTTATATAATGTACTCGTTAAAAAGTTTTACTTGTAAGAAAAGAGGAAGTAGAAATGAAAAAATTATTAGCAAGTTTATTGGTTGGTGGCTTTATTGCTTTAAGCGCATCCCCTGTGTTTGCTTATGCCGGTATTGATGATGTAAGCAAAAATTACTGGGCTCAACCTGAAATCGCTAGTGTAGTTGGCGATTCTGTTATGACATTAACAAAAGGCAATTTCAATCCTGAAGGTAAAATGTCCAGAGTTGAATTTGTAAAAGCATTATTGAAAGTTTTGGGACAAGATCAGTTGGCTGTTAAAACAGTAGCTAACTTCTCTGATGTTGCTAAAGGTTCTGATATCTATGCACCTATCGCTAGATCTCAACAATTAGGTTTGGTTTATGGTTACCCTGATGGTACTTTCAAACCAGACAGAGCTGTATTAAGAGATGAAGCTCAATCTGTTATCAGCCACATCACTATCGATGCTCCTGTTAACTCAGGTATCGTTTCTAAATATGCTGATGCTGAAAAAGTTCCGGCATGGGCTAACGATGTTTACGCTAAAACATTATCTTATGGTATTTACGTAAACCATCCTAATGAAAATGAATTAAGACCTACTGAAGATTTAACAAGAGCTGAAGCTGCTGTATTGTTATACAGACTTAAACAAAGATTAAATCTTGTTAAAACTCAATACAAAGCTGCAAAAGAAACAGTTTTAGGTACTGAACACTTAAACGTTTCTAAAAAAGCTCCTAACAACGAAGTTACAATTACTAACTTGAGAAATATCGTAAGAGAAGGTAATGTATTAGAAGTTGAATTTAATGAAGCATTCAAATCTAAGTTACACGCAGCTGGTGACAGCGTTACTTTCACAAACTCTGAAGATATCGTAACTGAAGAAGGTACAATATTATTCCCTGCTGGATCTGTATTCTACGGAACAGTTCTTGATATCCAAGATCCTCAATGGTTCAACAAAAATGCTAGAGTATACACTCAAATTAACAGAGTTGTAACTCCTAACGGAAAAACTGTTGATATGAACGCTAAACCATTCTACAAAGACTATGCTTTAAAAGAAGGTCCTTGGATGACAGCCGGAAAAGTTGCATTGTACACATTAGGCGGTACTGCAATCGGTACAGGTGCAGGTGTTGGATTCTCATTCATTCCTAACCCTGACAAAATCGGAACCGGTATTGCTATCGGTACTCCTGTTGGTGCTGGTGTTGGTTTGATTACAGGTTTGGTTACTCCTGGTTTGAACTACTCAGCTAAAGAAGGTGAACAAATCCAAGTTATCTTATTAGACGACGCTAGCATCGCTAAGTAGTCTTTTAAAGATAAAAGCTTTTGCGGCGGCTCTGATATTTCAGAGCCGCCGCTTTTATGATAAAAATAATCGAATACTCTTAGTCCGTTTGTCTGAGTTGTTTGCCCTAATCGGGTATAGAATTTTTATTAAAAACTTTTAAACTGATAATGTAGTAAAAAAATATAGGTTATTAGTTTAGATAGGAGAAATGGTATGAAAAGATTTTTAGCAACATTAGGATTTTTGTCATTTGTTTTGCTTCCTATGCAGGGGGCATTTGCCTGGGAGTATGATGGACTTGGAAGCCTGAATCCGTTTACAAATTTTGGTAGGGGGTTTGGAAATTCCGGTTGCGGCTGTCAAAAAGTTGTTCGTCCGAAATTAACTAAGTGTGAAAAACTTCATGGTTATAAAATTATAAAGGATGAAGTTCCAACAGGGTGTGCCGCGCCAATTATTTATGAAACAATAGTTGTGCCGGAACAAAGATGCCCCGGATGTATGAAGGCGTTTTAATCCTTGTAGGCAAAAAGGGGCGCAAGCATAGCTTGCGCCCCTTTTTATTAAAATTTAGTATTCTATATCGCGAAGAGCTTTAAATATTTTGTCAGTAATTTCTTGTATATATTTTTGGCTAACAAGTCCGTTTATAACAGCATCAGATATTTGATATGCAGGTCTGATGTATTGTTGAGCTGTTTTATTGACATCTGCGAACTGTAAATCTGCGGCTTCTCCTGTTTTCCCTCGTTGGGCAGCACGCTTGTACCATCTGTCTTTAATGACTTCAAGCGGGGTGAATACGTAGACTTTAACATCCATAATATCGCGAACATTTTCATTTAAAACGTATAGGCCTTCAGTTAAAATAACTTTGGCAGGTTTTTTTTCTTCTCCGTTGGGGTCAGATTCGCATGTAATAAAATCATATCGCGGAGACTTAATTGTCAAACCTTCTTTTAGTGCAACAAGGTGGCTTTTCATAAGGTCAAGATCGATTGCTTCAGGGGTATCAAAACTAAATCCTGTTTTGAATAAAGCTTCATAGCTGCCTGCTTCGCGCAATTCTTTGGAAGTATCCTTGTAATAATCATCGCAGCGTATTACGGTGTATATTCCTTCTGTTTTATCTTTCACGCAGGCATGGATTGTATTATCGACAAATACGGTTTTGCCGGATGCGCTTTCACCTGTTATTCCTATTAGAAAAGTACGTTTTTTTTCTTGAACAATTTTTCTTGCTATATCTAAAATGAGATTATCTGAAATTTTTAAAAATAGCGGTTGTTCTTGTTTCTTATCTTCTTCCAGAATTTTTTTCATGCTATCAACAATCTGAGAGATAATTCCCATATCTCTGCGGCTTGAATAATAGTCATAATTCGTCAACTCAAAATCTTTCAACATCATATTTCCTTTTGCAAATATGCTAATATTGTACTTTAAAATATGCACCTTAGCCACCAAAGATGAAATTTTGTAACAAAAAATTCAAAAAGTTTAAAGTTTTTCCAAAGCGAGCCGATAAATAATATGTAAAGGTAATAAGGAGTATGATATGTATCAGGATGAGATTTTTGATAAGAGTGTGCAAGAGGCACAGATTGAAGGTTTAAGAGCTTTAAAAGCAGAAGTAAAAACTGTTGAAAAATTAATAGAAAGACTTTTAACTCAACTGTTAGAATGTTCATCATCTATATCAGAACGTGATTTTAACGTTTGCAGTTTATAAGATCTTTCGCAAAGATTTGGAGCCGCTAATTAGCGGCTCCTTCGGTTTTAATTTTATGCTGAATAAAACATATTATAATACGGCATTTGCTGCATAAACGGATTTGAGGTGTTCATATAAGGTAATCCCATCATCATTGGATTAAACATCATGTTATTTGAAAACGGGTTTGAGCCGCCCATGTTCAGTTTTGAATAATACATGTCGTTTGAATATGTGTTAGATGGTGTATTATATGAATAAAAACTCATCGGACTTGTTTGTGCGTAGTTGCGATTTAATATATTTATCACCTTTTCAATATCCGGATCGTATTTTTGCGTTTGAGTTTGTGATGTTAAAGCGTCGCTTCCTTGCGCCTCTTGTGTTGTTGCAGATGGAGTCACTGCTTGTTGTTCTTGCGTTGTTGCAGATTGTGTTGCTGCTTGTTCTTCTGCTTTTTTCTTTTGCTCATTGATAATATTAACCACATCTTGCATAGACATTTTCTTTTCCAGTGCAAATTTTATGTCTTCATCATCAAGGTTCATTTTTCTCAATGTTTCAATATCGTTTTCAGTCAACGGTTCGGTGCTGTATTGCGCATCGTTTTGTGTTGTTTCGGATTTTTCAGGTGAAATTTTGCCTTTTATCCATTCTCCGATAAAATAGCCGGCTAAACCACCAATAAATGCGCCTCCCGGAATCGGTAATGCAGTACCTATTGCAGTACCTATTGCAGCTAAGCCAATTTCAGCGCTTACGCCCAAACTTTCAAGCATTCCGGCTGTGAATCCTTCATTCTTGAATTTGCGATATATTCCGGGACCACTCATAAAGCATATTGCTATACTATTGATAAGCGGCATTTTTTTTAATAAAAATTTTCCAATCCCTTTTAACGCTCCGCTTATTGAACCTTTGGCAAAATGTTTTGCCATTTGTTCTCCAACTTTATCTTTTAGCTGTTCATTCAGAATTTTACTATTTTTGGCGCCATTTTTTCCGCTTTTCCATAGGCCGGGGAAGAAGTCCTTAATATCCTTGTATAACCGTCTAAAGAAATTGCCGTTTTTTGCCGTCTTTTTCGCCACATCAGCTTCGATGGCTTTTGCGCCTGCTTTCAATCTGTCTTTAAAAATAGAGCCTTTAGCTGCTTTAAAACCTTTACCAAACGCTTCTGCACTTGTCCCTAATACCATGTCAGGAACGAGCTTTAGTGCGCGCGGCGCATATTTTGCTATTGCAGAAATTAATCCCATTTTTCCCCTATAAAATTTTTAATATCCCCTGTATTAATATAAAGAGTTTGAGTGTTAAATAATTGACTTTATGTTAAGAAATATTACAAAATAAACAAGGCCTTAATTGTCTTAAAGCCTTGTCGAATGGGATTTTTTGGGATAAAAGGAGAAATAATTATGTTATCTTGTTAAAATTTTACGTTTTTCATCATAAAGTCGTTATCGTAAGAATTTGGACTGTTGTATCCGTATCCGAACGGGTTGTATCCATTCGGGTATGTTGCTGTTGGGGTTTGTTGAGGTGCTTGCGGCTGTTGAGTTTGTTGTGTTTGTTGAGCCGCTTGTGCTTGTTGCATTTGTTGTGCAATCTTATCCAACCTGCCGTCTTCTTGCATTTGCTGAATTCGTTCAACGGCTTCCATATCTTTATTATTTTCTTCTTCAACTTTTTGAGTATATGATTTTCCGACAACTTTACTTGCCAGCCAATCGCCTATAATAAATCCTGCGATACCGCCGATAGGTCCTGCTGCAACCGTGCCGATAGCTGATGCTATAGATGCTACGGTTAACCTTGTTCCGGCTTTTATTGTTTCAATAATGCCTTGTCCAAGACCTTTTTCTGCTGTTGCTTTGAAAATATTCGGTAATTCAAATGCAATAAGCATTATGTTACCGATTAGCGGCATTTTTTTACCGACACCTTTGAAAAATCCCTTAACACCGCCCCAAAATCTGGCAGCTTTAAATGCAGCACCTGTTTTACCGGCTGCTTTTGCTGCAACCAATGCTCTGGCAGTGTTCCATTTCATTGAAGTTTTTATTACTTTTGGTAATTCCTTTATTGAAGCCATTGCAGCTTTTATAAAACTGCCGCCGGCAGCCTTTTTCGATACGGCAATACTTTTTTCAATTCCCTTGCCGCCCGCTTTCACCATATTTTTAATATATTGAATAAAGGACATGTCCGCAGTTTTTACAACAGCTGATGCCGCTTTTGCTCCACCATGTGCTGCATCACCAAAAACTATATAAGGAGATGCTTTGGCTAATCTTGCCGTGTAATCATAAATTTTTGGAGCATAATAACCAATACTGCTAAAAATTTTCATAACCTACCACCTTGCATGTGCAAAATTTTACTAACCTACATCTATATAAAAAATTTTTTCTCGGTAAAGTTGCCTATGTTGTAATTTTATATTAACAAAAGTTAACAATATGATTATTTTAAATGGGGTTTAAGTTTGCAATAGATAATGTTTGTTGTATTATATTGATGGTTACACTGGTCTGATAGGCTTTGCCCTAGTCAGGGAGGTGGGGTAAATACAAACCCCGACCGTGGCGGCTTTTGTACAACGGATACTAAAAAGCCAATAACCCTGATGAGACGGTGTTTCCCGTAGTACAGTACATTAAGAAAAAGGAGAAGACCGATGCCAACAGCATCTATGATTGAACTTTTAGAAGCAGGTGTACATTTCGGACACCAAACACAAAGATGGAACCCCAAAATGAAGCCGTATATTTATGGTGCAAGAAACGGGATTTATGTTATTGATTTAAGAAAAACAACTGATTTGCTTGATGAAGCTTATGATTTAGTTAGAGATTATGCTTCAAAAGGCAGAAATGTGCTTTTTGTAGGTACCAAAAAACAAGCGGCAGAAGTTGTGGCAGAAGAAGCTCAAAGAGCTGGTGCATACTATATTAACCGCAGATGGTTAGGCGGTATGTTGACTAACTTTGAAACAATCAGAGGCAGAGTTAATAAGTTGAAAGAATTAGAAGAATTTATTAACAACGGCTATATTGATAAACTTCCTAAAAAAGAAGTTGCTCAAATAACAAGACAACTTTCAAAATTATCTAAAACTTTGGGCGGAATCAAGGATATGAGAGGTTTGCCTGACGTAATCTTTATTGTTGATCAGGCAAAAGAAGAAATTGCAATAAAAGAAGCTAACAAATTAGGCATTCCTGTAATATGTTTGGCTGATACTAATGCAGATCCTGACGGAATTAATTACATTATTCCGGGTAATGATGATGCTATCAGATCGATTAAATTGATTACTTCAAAACTTGCGGATGCTGTTTTGGAAGGAAAACAATTGAGAGAA
>CAMOQI010000011.1 GCA_946622835.1 uncultured Candidatus Melainabacteria bacterium | reverse complement strand
ATTCTTTAAATATATAAAGCGCATAGTTATTTTATTATTAATGTTAGGGATTTTCGGAGTAAATGAGGTTGCTTTTGCAGCGTCCTTTAGTTTAAAATCCGGAGTGTCCAAACAACAAAAAAATAAAGAAGATGATAAAAAATTTGAATTGTACCATTTTTGGGAAAATTACATGGATGAATACTTATCATCGTACATTTTTGAAGCATTAGAACAAAACCCCTCCCTAAAAATTGCTAACGATAGGTTAAGGCAATCTCAAGCTTTATTAGGAACTATTAATGCTCAAAGACTGCCGCATATTGGAGTTAACCCCAGTGTTTATCCGTACAGATCACTTTCAGGAAAAACTTACAGCTCTTATAATGATATATCTATGCCTTTATTTTTTAATTGGGAAATTGATATCTTCGGCAAACTTTCTGACAAGGTACAATCAGGAAGATATGACGTTAAAATAGCAAAAGAAGATGTTAATATAAAAAAATTATCTCTGACCTCTGAAGTTTGTGCAATGTATTTTAATATTATTCTTACTGATGAGCTGATAGAAAACGGAGAAGAAATTCTTAAAAACCTTGAAGAGGTTCTTAAGCTAAAAAAACAACTCTACGAAGGCGGCATAATCAAATATGACGATATGTATATTACAGAATACGAAAAAATAAATACACAAACGGAATTAAACTCACTATATAAACAAAAAGATATTTTATCGCACGCGTTTTCATTTTTAAGAGCGGCTGCACCAAAAGAAAATATTAATCATAAAACAATGGATGAAACGGTTCTTCCGTTTTTACCCGATGCAGAAATTAATTCGGATTTAGTATTTAACAGACCCGATGTTATACAAGCTGAATATGCTATCAAAAAAGCTGCATTTGACGTTAAAGTTGCAAAAAAGATGTTTCTTCCTTCTTTTAATCTGAATGAAATCGTAGGGTTTGAAAGTTTTAGACTCGGCAGACTACTAAATTGGGAAAGTATTGTTTATCAGTTTGGCGCAGGGATGTTGCTTGATTTATACACCGGAGGGTATAAAAAATACTTTCTAAAATATAATAAAGAACTTGCCCTTGAAAAATTACATAAATACGAATACACACTACTTGATGCCATAAGAGAAATAGAAGATTGTCTATCAAGTTATAAAACGGACTATAGGGCATACACCGATTTCAAAACAATGATGGCAAACTCTCAACATTATTACGATGTTGCAAAAACAAGATATACTTCAGGCGTCGGCAACAGGATAGATGAACTTGACGCAAGACGACAATATTTAATAAATGAAAATGCCGCAAATAAAGCAAAGGCCGCATCGTTAATAGATACCGTGAGTTTATATAAAGCATTAGGGAGCAGAATTCATGAGTAAGTTTATAAAAGCCGCTTTAAAGTATTACTATACAGTATTTGTATTTGCTCTTTTTATTCTGATTTTGGGTCTGGTTTCGATATTTTACACCCCTACGGACATTTTTCCGGAAATAAATACCCCTGCTGTTGTTGCCGTATGGAACTACAACGGAATGCCCGCTAAAGATGTAGAAAATCGTATTGTTTCAATTGCGGAACGTGCATATTCAGCAAACATGAATGATGTTGAACATATTGAATCACAATCATTATACGGTGTTGGAGTAATAAAAGTATTCCTGCACCCCGGAGCTGATGTTAATACTGCGATAACCCAATTAAGTTCGGCATCACAAGTTGCATTAAACAATATGCCCCTTGGTATAAGACCGCCGCAAGTTGTAAAATATACTCCGACAACAATACCTGTACTACAGGTTGTTGTATCCTCAAAAACCTTACCGATATTGGATGTATCAGATTTGGCGCAAAATATAATAAAAGTACAAATGTCAAAAGTAGAAGGTTCTCAAATCCCGTTACCAATGGGCGGGTTAAACCGTCAGATAATGGTTGATCTGGATATGCAAAAGATGGAAGCACGAGCACTCACCCCTTTAGCAATAACTGAGACCCTTGCGGAACAAAATGTTATATTGCCGTCCGGAAATGCTAAAATAGGCGGTTTTGACTACTACATTACATTGAATAATGCAACCCAAACAATTGAGGAAATGAACAAATTCCCTATAAAATCAAAAGACGGAGAAACTGTTTATTTACAGGATATCGCATATATTCATAACGGGAATGCCGTTCAAGAAAACGTTGTTCGCCATGACGGAGTAGCAGGAAGTTTAATGACGGTTTACAAAGCCGGAAAAACCTCAACTATTAAAGTTGTTGACGGATGTAAAAAAATAATTCCGATAATCAAAAAAATGGTTCCTTCCGGCATAGACATGCACGAATTGTTTGACCAGTCAATATTTGTCAAAAGTTCTATACATAGCGTAATTTTTGAAGGAACTCTTGCCGCAATTCTAACGGCACTGATGATTTTATTATTTTTAGGCAGTGTTCGCTCCACATTTATTGTGGCTGTTTCTATTCCTCTATCAATATTATTTGCAATAATTTGTCTGTCATTGAACGGACAAACTTTAAATATTATGACTCTTAGCGGTATGGCGCTTGCTATTGGTATGCTTGTAGATAATTCAACTGTTGTGCTTGAAAATATTCTGAGGAATAAAGAGATTTACAAAAACAGAATGAATCTACAAGATATTATATGTAAATCTGCTTCCGAAGTCGCCATACCTACTCTTATTTCAACATTATCAATATGCATGGTTTTTGCGCCGATATTTTTGATGAAAAGTGCTACAAAATTTTTATTTGCGCCAATGGCATTATCGGTTATATGCGCAATGGTTGGTTCGTATCTATTGTCCAATACGATAGTTCCTGTTATGGTTGATAAGCTGCTAAAAACACATGAAGTACTTAAACCAGAGACATTGTTATATAATTTACACGAAATGGTGAATAAAAATTTTGCTAAATTAAGAAGGGTATACAAACAGTTTTTAGTAAAACAAGTTATGAGAAATCCTAAAAAAACACTGCAGTTTTCTGCCCTTATTATTGTGATTTCTTTTTGTTTGTTCCCATTCATCGGAGAAAATTTCTTCCCGAATGTTGACGCCGGACAAATCAGACTTCATGTGTATACTCAGCACGGAACAAGGATAGAAGACACAGCAAGAGCCTTTTCTGATATAGAAAAGACGATTAAAACAGTTATCCCTGAAAATGAAATTGATACAATGCTTGATAATATCGGAATCCCTGTAAGTATGCTCAACCTTGCATTTATGGATAATTCTCAGTTAGGGATGGGAGATGGTGAAATTTTAATTTCGCTGAAAAAGCACCACAAGCCTACTCAAAAATATATTAAAAAACTACGTAAAGTTTTAAATGAGAAATATCCAAATATGGTATTTTTCTTCCAAAGTGCTGATATGGTCGGAAAAATCTTGAATTTCGGACTCGCCTCCCCTATTGATGTCCAAATACAAGGAGAAGATACAAAAGGTAATTACGCACTCGCACTTAAAATGCTTGAAGACATAAAAAAAATAAAAGGGGTAGCTGATGCACATATTCACCAAATTACCGATTATCCGGAAATAAAACTTGAAGTTGATAAGGTAAAAGCAGCTAATATGGGATTAACTCAAGCCGAAGTTGCTAAAAACATGATTATTGCACTTTCATCCAGTGCACAGGCAATGCCTGCCTATTGGGTTGACCCTGAAAACGGAGTTAATTATCTTCTTGCATTACAAGTACCGCCATATTGGATAAATTCTGTTAAAGATGTTATGGATGTTCCGCTTGCATTTAACGGTAATAAACCAATTCGCATGTCTAATGTCGCAACTATACAAGAAAGCACCGCGCCAAGCGTTGTAAATCATTATGATATTATGCCGGTTTACGATATTTTAATAAATCTTCAAGATAGAGACTTAGATTCAGTTGCCGATGATGTCCATAAAATTGTTAAAAAATATGAAAAACAAGCACCAAGCGGAACGTTTATCAATATTTTAGGGCAAGCTAATGCAATGAAAACAGCATTTTCATCTTTGTTGTCAGGATTATTACTTGCGTTGATTTTGGTATATCTTTTAATTGTTACTAATTTTCAATCGTGGAGAAACCCGTTTATTATAATAACACCTGTTCCGATAGCTTTGGCGGGTATATTATGGATGTTATATGCAACAGACACAACTTTCAGTATACAGGTTATGATGGGGTCAATTATGACAATCGGGGTATCATGCGCTAATTCCATTTTAGTTGTTTCGTTTGCAACAGATAAAATGAAAAATGGATTTAATTCCGTAAGAGCGGCTGTTGATGCAGGATTTACAAGGATAAGACCGGTTATAATGACAGCTTTGGCTATGATATTGGGAATGTTGCCAATGGCATTAGGATTGGGTGAAGGCGGAGAACAAAATGCTCCAATCGGCAGAACCGTAATCGGCGGATTGCTTTTTGCTACATTTGCTACTTTGGTAATTGTACCAATGCTATTTGCAATCTTAAATAAAAACAAAAAATACAGTGAGGAATATGGTTTATGATGAATAATATATTAGAAAAAATAAAGAAACATAAAGTTAAATCAAGTGTTATTGCAATATTTGCTTTCATGTTTTTAATCGGTTTTATACCAAAAGTTACACGAGATATTATCACATGGAAAAATGCTAAAAGTTACGAATACGTTGCACTTTATGAAAACCCAACAATAGAAGATGGTGATGATTTTCTTGAACTTAGCGGGGAATTAAAACCGTATTTGCGCACGGAAATATTTTCAAGAATAAACGGTATAATTAAAAAACGTTATGTTGAATTGGGAGATAAGGTTGTACAAGGGCAACTTTTGGCTACTATTGATTCTCCTGATTTGGATGAAGAAGGACAAAGCGCAAATGCTGCTTTAATTACCGCTCAAAAAAGACTGCTTGAAGCAGAGTATCAATATAATTTTAGCAAACAAAGTTATGACAGATATAAACAATCCTCGCAAGGGGGCGCAATTTCAAAACAAGAACTTGATGCAAAATATAATGAATTTAAAACTGCTGAGATGAATTATCATGCAGCCAAGGCCGAAGTAAAAAAAGCTGATGCCATGAAAAACAGAGTTCAGGCCCTTATGGAATATAAAAATGTTCGAGCGCCATTCAACGGGGTAATAAACAAATATAATGTTGATGCCGGAGCAAATGTTGTAGCGGGAGGAAGCAGTACCAGCACAAGCCTGTTTGAAATCCAACAAATTGACAGGTTCAGGGTAAGTTTAAATATTCCTCAGAACTACATTCCTTATGTAAAACTTGGAATGACTGTTGATTTATACACTCCAAATGACCCTAAAAATAAATTCAAAGGTGTTATCACGCAAAATTCGCAGAACTTAGATCCTATTTCCCGAACAATGGAGGTTGTAGCAATTATAAATAACGACGATAAATCCGCACTATATCCGGGATTATATGTCAAATCCGATATACATATAAAAGGAGAAGAAAAAATAATAACGGTTAAGCCTACATGCCTGACAACATTAAATACCGGAAGATATGTTATAACCGTAAATGAATCCGGAAAAATACATTTTCAAAAAGTACTTACAGGTCGTGACTTTGGGGACAAGGTTGAAATTTTGGAAGGACTCAAAGGGGATGAAAATCTTATAATAAACATAACAGATGACCTGCAAGACGGACAAACTGTTAAATGGAGAAAAAATAAAACCTTAACTCAAGGTTAATTTTTGAGAAAAAGATTGAGTGTAGTATGAAAAAAATAATAACATTTTTAATATTTTCATTGATTGTAAATACAGGCTTATGTGCTTATTGCGAGGAGGTGCCGCAAGAAGAACCTTCTAATATTGCAGTTGTCGATATTAAGCCAAATATATTCACACCTAAAACAGAACGTGAAATAAAATAACATATCACAAATATTTATGGTGAAGAAAATTTACAAAACATATATGACAAAATATCCGAAATTGCGCAAAATGCAATTAATAACCGTTCTTTGGATTTAAAACGAGATGATTTTAAACGCAATTCCGATTGGTATAAAGATGAAATCATTTATATGTTTTATGTAGATCAATTCGGAACCATAACAGACGGTAAACCAAATCAATTTAAAGATACTGAAAATATGCTTGGTTATCTAAAAGATTTAGGGGTAACTACTCTTTATATGCTTCCTTTTGCGGATTCACCAATGGAAGATTCCGGGTTTGATGTTAAAAATCCTACTGATATAAGAAAAGATTTAGGCGGAAAAGAACAATTTGAATCATTTATTAAAAAAGCAAAAGAACAAGGCCTTAAAATTAAAGCGGATTTGGTATTGAACCATTTTTCAGAACAGCATGAGTGGTTTCAGGATATTTTAAGCGGAGACGAAAGTAAAATCAACTATTTTATTGCAACAGAAACTATGCCTGAATACCAAAAATATGTCGATGAAAAATCAGGTCATATCGTTGAATACAAAGAAGATGACGGAATTATATCAAAACGAAGACTAATTTTCCCTGAAATAGCTGAAAATCATTACAGAAAAGTCAAAGTGAACGGGAAAGATTACTATTTTTATCACACATTTTATCCGTTTCAATTAGATATAAATTGGCAAAATCCGGAAGTTCTGTATTACAACCTTGAAACAATAAATTATTGGGCAAATTTAGGTATTGACATTTTCAGACTTGATGCAATTCCATATTTAATTAAAGAAAAAGGAACTAATGCAGAAAATTTGGCAAAAACTCATGAGGTTATAAAACTTTTAAGCGTTTATCTTCAAGCCATTGCACCAAGAACCGTTATGCAGGCAGAAGCTTGTCAATTACCAAAAGATGTTATTCCGTATTTTGGAACGGAACGCAAAAATACAGTTTTAGTTAATAATCGTGAGAAAGATTTGAAAAGAACGGATGAAGTTCAAATTGCGTATAATTTTCCTGAAATGCCTGCTCTTTGGGCAACATTTATAACAGAAGATAATTCATATTTTAAAAGTTCTGTTGACGACTTACCAAAGATTCCGGATTCGGCAAGCTGGGCAACATTTTTAAGAGTTCATGATGAACTTACCCTTGAGATGGTAACACCTGAATTACGAAATCTTATTTATGATTCGCTTGCACCTAAAGGAGCGCCGTTTAGGAAAGGCTACGGCGTATCCGGCAGAATGGCAAACTTTTTAAATGAAGATTATCAACATATAAATATGGCGTTTTCTGTTTTACTATCACTTCCCGGAATTCCAATTATATATTACGGAGATGAAATCGGAGCAAAAAATAATTATAATAATGCTCAAAAAAATGCAGCAATCCGAAAAAAATTAAGTAAAGTAAAATTATTATCCTTTTTTGATAGTAGAGATATAAACAGAGGGCTGCTCACAAAAGATGCATTTTATAATGCAAGTAAAGAAAATAAAAGCTATAGCGGGAAAATTTACCATGATGTACAAAATATGATAAAGCTTCGCAAAAATATTCCCGCACTTTCAAGGGGAAATTTAACTATTTTGAACACAGATAAACATATTCTTGCTTATATCAGAAGTTATAAGGGTGAGAAATATTTGATAGTCAATAATCTGTCAGACAGAAAATGTGTAGCTGAAGTTGATTTGCCTAAAGACATAATTCTAAAAGGATTGAAAAATCAACAAACGGTAACTTTAACCAACATTCTCAACGGGCAGGAGTTTAATTTAAAGTTATCATTAAAAAACAATAAAACAAGATTGCTGATGTATTCACACTCTTTTGTTTGGTTAAAATTGCCGTAGGTGGGGGTAAATGAATAAATGAATTCACTCGGATTGAATTACAAACTCGTATATGGGAAAAGAGGTAATGTAACAAGTTATGGAACAGAAAAAGAAACAATTTTTAAATTATATAAATATTTTTAGAGGATTAGCGATTTTGCTGATAATTATGGGTCACACTATGCAATTTGGAGCAGAAGGGACAATTTTGCACATAACAAATACGGAAATAGTCTGTGGCGGAACCGCACTTTTTATATTTATTTCAGGTTTTTTATTTCAGCATTTGTCATATAAATTTGAATACAAAAACTATATGAAGAAAAAGTGGACAAATGTTATTATGCCTTATTTAATAACATCAATTCCGGGTTTGATTCTCTGTTTTACAATGCCTGTTGCCTATAAAAATACTTTTTACGATATTCCGTTATTATTACAAATTCCAATGCACTTGACTGTAGGCAGAGTGCATAATATTCCGGCATGGTTTATTCCTATGATAATAATTTTCTTTATATGTTCGTGGATATTATTAAAATTAGAAAAAAAAGGAATTTTATATAAAACACTTCCTCTATTATTTTTAATAACAATATTTATGCCGCGAATCAGTCCTGAATATTCTGATTTGATAAATTTAAGTTATACCGACAGATACTTTGCTTATGTAAATTATATACTAATGGGCTTTATACACTTTTTATCTCTGTATATATTTGGAATGTTTTGTTCCGCTAATAAAAATATTATAGATAAATTTTATGATAAAAGGTTTTTATTATGGTCAGGAATGCTTGTTACAAGCGGGTTAAATATTTATTTAACATATAAATTTAATTGGTGTAACTATACAATATCTAAAACATTTTTAACAATGCTTTTACTTGGTTATTTAAAACACTATGACGGATTTATCTTATCTCACAATAAAACAAACAAAACCCTTGATTTTATTGCAAAATACAGCTTTGGTTTATTTTTTATTCATTGGTACTGGTTCTTTATTTATGATCAAATATTTAATATTCCGGGGGTCATAATTTCAGGAAGTATACCCTATATAATTTCCTGCGTAATAATTCGTTTTGTAATTGTTACGACTTTATCGGCTTTAACATTATTTGCTATAAAACATATATTACTTAAATTTAATAAAGATATTAATACAAGAATCTTTATAGGGGTTTAGTTGCCAATATTGATTTATAGTTAAATTGGGAAAAATTTTTATTGAGGTAAAATAATTTTAAAAATTGAGCCTTTGCCGATTTCACTTTCTACGCATACACTTCCTTTGTGAAGCTGAGCAATATGTTTTACAATCGCAAGACCCAAACCTGTTCCGCCTGTTTGACGGCTTCTTGCCTTATCAACTCTGTAAAATCTTGTAAAAAGCTTTTCTAAATGATTTTTTTGAATTCCTATACCATAATCAATAACAGAAATAATAATTTGTTCATTTTCATTTTCTGTAACCACATCAACTTTTTGCGAGCCTGAATACTTAATAGCATTATTAAGAAGATTTATGATTGCTGTAATAAGCAAATCTTCATTTGCAAAAATTTCTAAATCACATTTAGGCAAAAAAGAAATATTTATATTTTGCAAATTCACATAAGAAATAGTTTTTTCAACCATTTTGTTAAGATTAAATGTTGTAAAATTTTTGTTTTCGTTAGTTTGTTCAAGTTCAATTTCAGAAAGTGTTAAAATATCATTTACAAGTTTATTTATATTATCGGTTTGAGAAAGTATTATATCAAAGCATTCTCTGTCGCTGCCTATAATTGAATTCTTTGTTTCCAAAAGTTCAATCGCAGAATTGATTGTTGCAATTGGGGTTTTTATTTCGTGTGTCATATCCTGAATAAAAATAGAACGAAATTCTTCAAGTTTTTTTAGTCTTATAATTTGGTTTTTTAATTTTAGTGTCATTTGTTTTATTGCAATGGATATTTCTTGCAATAGTCCTTCTTTTGAAACTTTTACTTCTGTATCCAATTCCCCGTTCGAAATTTTTATGACGCTATCTTCAAGGTTATTAAATGAATTTCTTATGGTTGAGAACACATAAACAAAATATACGCTCAAAAGAAGCAAGCAAAGAACAAAGAATATAATTATATTTATTTGAAAATTTACTAGTGATGAAACAAAATCATCTTCAAGCAAAACAATCTCCAGATAGTATTTTTTATTTTTTATAATAAATTCACTAATATCAGATAATTTTTGATGCTTGATTATGCTTTTGTATATTTCCCATTTGTTTAAGTGCCTATCAAGTATATGAGTATCAGAATCAAGTTTTTTATTATCAAAAGCCGTCCCTGCAATTAGGGTTTTATTTTCATCAAAAATCTGGAAAGAAACATTATTTTCATTTTTAAAATTTTCACAATATTCCATTAAACCTAAATTATCATTTTTTGACAAATACGGCATTGCTGCCAGTTTTATTTGTTTTTTATAAAAATTTATTTCATTTTTTTCACCGTCTAAGTATAAATGATTTATTTGGATAAAATTGTATATAAAAATTAAAATAAAGACTGCTAAAATACCAAACAGCCATATAATTTTATTTACCCAAAATAAATCTCTTTTTTTCATACAATTTCCTTTAGTTTGTATCCGGAACCTCTTATTGTTTCTATATCTTGTCCTCT
The DNA here is from genome assembly GCA_946622835.1 of uncultured Candidatus Melainabacteria bacterium. Taxonomy (GTDB): domain Bacteria; phylum Cyanobacteriota; class Vampirovibrionia; order Gastranaerophilales; family Gastranaerophilaceae; genus Zag111. Next base: position 237 of record CAMOQI010000011.1, on the reverse strand, counting down.
TTCTCCAAGCTTTCTTCTCAGATTTACAATTTGAACATCAACGGCACGCTCTGATATATTGAAGCCCTCATCACCCCGAAGTATTGAAAGCAGGGCTGAACGGCTGAAAACTATTCCGATATTTGAGATGAAAGTATCTAAAATTTTATATTCAAAATTTGTCAGCTCAACTTTTTTATCCTGCACTTTTACAATCATTTTATCGGTATCAATAATAATATCTTTATATTTTTTTAT
>CAMOQI010000010.1 GCA_946622835.1 uncultured Candidatus Melainabacteria bacterium | reverse complement strand
CCCAAAGCATATACTCAGCCAAAGTCGCAAAATATGGGATTTTTCGTTTCATAGAAGAATTTAATTTATTTAAAACGTATCTTGGCGCGCGATAACTAATCGGGACCCCGTTTTGTTCAGACACTTCATCCACAACATGGTCAATATGATCAACTCTAAATCCGTCAAAATTATAATCTTTTTGCAATTGCTGCATACAATTTATAAATAGTTTTATAACATCTTCGTTGTACTTACCGTTTTCAAGGTTAACAAAATAATACGGAGTTTGGCAATCGAGATTAGCCAGCACCGTAACATCGTCTCCTTTATAATCAAAATGCCTAAATTTAGGATACCCTCCGCATTCGCTCATTTCTTCATACACAGGAACCCCTGCAGAACACCATGCTCCGCCGGGCGCGGGCCACAAACCTTCTTCCATCAACGCTTGTATGGTTTCTAATTGTTTTGTTATATCATTTTCTTCAAGATTTATTGAAATCTTTTTAAATCCATGAACCCTTGCAACAATTTCTCTCACTCGTTTGTGAATTTTTAACTGATAGGATTTTTCAAGCATTGAGTTAGAAAAATTCTTTTTATGCTCAATCATTATCCCTTCAAATCCGTTGTACAACTCCTGAAAAGCAGGACTCAGATCTCCTGAATTTCCCCTCATTCTTTGAATGTATATATCTTTTACAATTTGTATATCATCCTGATCGTTGTCTTTAGATAAAAATTCCGCGACCTCATCAACTTTTGCCATGAGCTGTTTTTGAAGTTCTTCAATATCATACCAGCGCGCAACTTGCGGATTCGCCAACACGAATTTTGAAAATCTTCCGGTCTGAGGCAAAATATCATAAATCACAGGATGTCCTGCAAGTTGAGCCATTTCTATAAATATCTGAACCTGCTTTTTAACATCCATGCCGGTTAACTCTTCTAACGCTTCATCATTAAGTTTATCACTAACCTCGTTACTTTTTGGCAAATAAGCACACCCAAATTCTCTGGGGTGAAATGGGATCAGATAAAGTGTCGTATTATAAATATTATTTGCACTGTTTCCTGTCGGAAGAATTACCAGCTGCTTCAACCAATCAAAAAATTTTCCGACTTTTTTTGATTTATTGCCATTTCCCAATGCAGCCAAGTTTATAAGTTTTATATTATGTCCCTCTTTTTGGATCCAATCAGAATGTTTTTCCTGATTACGGGCAAGAGGACTTACTTGATTATTTTTGAATGAAAAAACACCATCTTTAAAAACTTCACATTTTTTCCATTTTTCTTCAAGCAGGTACAAGGTTTCTTCTTCCGTCAATTCCTCCTGTGCTTTCCTAAACGAATACGGAAGATAACCAAATTTTTGTATACGCATGCTTAAATATTTTTTTCTAATATCAGGAATATTATCAAATGAATATTTTTCTTTTATTTTTTGATAGATGGAATTTAATTCAGCATCCTTTGTTATGCTTTTTTCTCTTCTTTCCAATAATTTAAACATAAATTTCTCCCTATATACACGATTATAACATGCTAAAAATAAGAAATACATGGTTACAAAAAGACAATAGCTTAAACATAATAATATATAGCCCATTTGGCTAATAGAAGCTGCGAATTTAAGATATAAATTTAAAATATAACAGTTAAAGATTTATTTGAGAGGACAAAATAAATGATTACAACAGAAAAACAAATTTCAGTCATTATTGTAGAAGATTTTAAACTCACAAGAGTAGGACTAAGATGCGCATTAAATGCCAATCCGGATATAAACGTCATCGCCGAATGCGAAGATGCAATCGAGGGAATTAAGCAAATAGAAAAATTAAAACCGGACGTTGTACTTATGGATTTAGGACTCCCAATTATGAACGGGATTGAAGCAATGGTAAAGATAAGAGAATTTTCAAACGATATAAAAATCATTGCTCTAACATCCCATGACCGAGAAGAAGAAGTTGTTGCCGCTCTAAGCTCAGGAGCAAACGCATATTGCCTGAAAGATATTGATCCGACAAAATTAGCAGATGTCATTCGGGACGTAAATTGCGGAATTTGCTGGATAGATTCCATGGTCTCTAAATTAGCACTAAAATCTATTCCAAAAGTAGAAAATATAGGACTATTAACAAACCAAACTTCAGATCAAACAAAAATTCCTTTAACTGAGAGAGAATTTGAAGTATTAAAACATCTTGTTGCAGGCAAAAGTAACACCGAAATCGCAAAAGAACTTATTGTAAGTGTTCACACCGCAAAAGCACATGTCTGCTCAATTCTGCAAAAGATGTGCGTGAATGACAGAGTCCAAGCCGCCGTAAAAGCCGTAAAAGAAGGAATTGTCTAATTTTAGGTAACCTTAATCATAACAAATAAAAGGATTGGTAATAATTATCAATCCTTTTCATTAAATTGATCCAAAAGTTTTAATAAAACTTTTGAAGGCAAGCCTATAACATTATCCAAATCCCCTTCAATGTTTTCTACAAAACCTTCAGGTAACTCCTGAATTCCGTATGAACCCGCCTTATCAAAAGGTTTATAGTTATCTACATAATATTTTATTTGTTCGTCAGTTAATGCTTTAAAAGTAACAAATGTGGTAGCCGATTCTATTTTATATTCAAAAGTATTAGACTTGATGATAGCAATCGAAGTAACTACGAAATGAGTTTTGGCGGAAAGCAAATTTAATGTATCATATGCATCTTGAATATCTTTTGGTTTTCCTAAAATTTTATTATCCGCAACAACTATAGTATCAGCCCCAATCACAAGGGCCTCACCATCAATCTTTTTTGCGACATCCAAAGCCTTGTTGTAAGCCAAACTCTCTACATAAGCATAAGAGAAATCCGTCTGATTGTGAGGTTCCTCATAACCGGACGGAATGATTTCATAATCCAATTTTAGTTTTTTCAGAATATCGGCTCTTCTGGGAGAAGAAGAACCCAGGATAATTTTTCCCATTTTTGCGTCTCCTTGTGTGAATTTATTCTCCGATAAAAACAACAACAATTCAACACGAAATCTTCTTCTAACGCTGCCCCATAGATTTTTGATATCTTGCGGTTCGAGCGTTTATCGCATAACAAGCAATATTCAATCTCTGTCTCAACTCAACCATATTACGTAAAGTTGCGGCATAATCATTCATTGCTTCAAGCATCTTACTCGGATCAACCATAGACTCAGTGTTGTCATGATTGTCAACTTTTTCTTCCTGATATTTTTGTACTAGCATTCTGTCAATGTAGTCTTCTGCACCTATTCCCATGCGGAATCCTCCCTTTTTATCGTATCATCCTGTTCCTATAAAAAATATTATCCTAGATATTCCTTATATATAAATAAAGTATTTTTATATTTCAGAATTGCCTTTTTATAGAATTTATATTTACATTTCGTTACAATTTATACATAATCTTTATATACATCATTAACAATGTAAAATAATATTCTGTCTAATAACAAAAAAATTTTTTTTGAATTATTATATAGATAGTAACAACGTACAATTATGGATTACAGGCATGGCACAAGCTAAATCAGAAGAAAAAGTTATAGGTATCCCCAGAGCAATGTCCTTTTATCACAATTATCCGTTTTATTTTGGATTTTTTAATGATTTAGGGATAAAAATAATTTTGTCTGACGTAACAACTAAACAAACAATGACGGAAGGTTCAGGACTTGTGGTAACAGAAACCTGCTTACCCATTAAAGTTTATGTCGGGCATATCCTAAACCTTATTGAAAAAGGTGTTCATAACATCTTTGTGCCATCGTTGCAATCTATCTCAAACAAAATATACAACTGCTCAAAAATCAGGGGTCTGCCTGATTTAGTCAGAAATATTATAAAAGACGATATAAATATAATTGAGGCAACCCTTGATAAATCCGAAAAAAAACAAGGCTTATACGAATTTTTGTCAGAAGCTGTCAAACCTTTCGGTATAAGCGACATTAACATAATTAAACGAGCATCCAAAGCCGGTTGGAGATGCTACAACAACTTCCATGTTATGTCAAAATCAGGAATACCTTATGCCAAGGCTTTGAGCTACGCTCTTCAAGGCAAGGTTATTATCGGAAGCAAAACAAAAGAATATCCGATATCAGTTGCCCTTGTCGGTCACGGGTACAATATCTACGACGAAAGAGTTTGTATGAAAATTATTGACAAACTTGAAAAAATGGATGTTGAAGTATGCACCAGCCTTCAGCTCTCGACAGAACAACTTGATGAAGGAATCGCATGCCTTGGAAATGAAAAATACTGGGCGAATGAAGATGAAATGACAGGCTGTGCAGGACACTATCTTAAAGACAATAAAGTCGACGGGATAATTACCATTACTGCATTTGGCTGCGGTCCTGATTCTTTGATGGTTGAAAGAATAACCCGCAAAGCAAAACAATTTAACAAGCCGCTGCTAAATCTTACAATTGACGAACAAACAGGAGAAGCCGGTTTTGTTACAAGAGTGGAAGCTTTTGTAGATATGCTTTTCCGCAAAAAACGTGCCAGCATTGTCAATAAACTTAATATTGATGAAAACTCCGTCCCTTACAAACCGAATGTAGAATTTATTGAAACAAAATAGGGGTAATTTATAGCTCTAAGCACAGTTTTGGAAGGATACCGCTCTTGAAAATCATTTTTCAGCGTGGTAATGTAATTATGCTGAAATATATTTACAGGGTTTTAAAGTCCAAAACAAAATACAGAAAGAAGGATAAAATGTCAGAAACAAGAGTAAGAATTGCGCCGTCTCCAAGCGGAAATTTACACATTGGAACAGCAAGAACCGCACTTTTTAATTATTTATTTGCTAAAAAAAATAACGGAAAATTTATATTAAGAATTGAAGATACGGATGCAGACAGAACATCACAAGAATATATTGACAATATTTTTGACAGTTTAAAAGCTCTGGGATTAAACTGGGATGAAGGTCCCGATGTCGGAGGACCGTATGGACCTTATACTCAATCCGAAAGATTTGATATTTATCCTAAATATGTACAAAAATTACTGGATTCAGGCTTTGCATATGAATGTTTTTGCACTCCTGAAGAACTCGAAGCGGAAAAAGAAGAAGCTACCCAAGCTAAAAAAGCATACGTTTATTCTAAAAAATGCGAAAACTTAACTAATGAAGAAAAAGAAAAACTAAGAGCTCAAGGCAGAAAACCCGCAATTAGATTTAATATCGCAAAAGCACAAAAAGCCTTCTACCCTTCTTCCACTTTAGAATTTGACGATCTTGTAAAAGGAAAACTCCACATGGACACAGATCTTTTAGGTGATTTTGTCATCCAAAAATCAAACGGAGCTCCAACTTACAATTTTGCAGTAGTAATAGACGATGCTCTAATGAAAATCACACACGTCATTCGCGGAGAAGACCATATTTCAAATACCTATAAGCAAATCCTTATTTTTAAGGCTTTAGGATTTGATGTCCCTGAATTCGGACACCTTGGAATGATACTTGCGCCTGACAGAAGTAAACTTTCAAAGCGCCACGGGGCAACTGCTGTTTCAGACTTTGTAAAAGAAGGTTACTTAACAGAAGCTTTAATAAATTTTGTTGCACTTCTTGGCTGGTCACCGTCTGACGGAGAAGAAATTAAAACTGTTGATCAAATCGCACAAGATTTTAGAATCAATGAAATCTCCTCCTCTAATTCAATATTTGAATATGACAAACTAAAATGGATGAACAGCCATTACATTAAACAGATTCCTATGGACAAATTAAAAGAAATGCTTAAACCATATCTTTCTAAATATAATTTGGGTGAATTATCAGATGCACAATATACAAAAATGATTGAAATAACAAGAGAACCATTGGTTCTATTATCCGATATAACAGACGCAGTCGAATATTTCTTCGGACAAGATGTCAGAATAGAACCCGAAGCACAAACCGAAACCCTTGATACACAAATAGCGCAAGATGTATTGAAAGATTTTGTATCAAAAGCTGTAGATTGGGATTGGACAGAAGAAAATCTTCATTCAAAACTGGAAATCTTTCGCGGCGATTGGAAGGAAAAAGGAGTTAAGCCAAAAGTTACAATGTGGGCAATTCGTGCAGCTATTACAGGCAGAACTCGCGGAGCCGATATGATTGGAGTTCTGGAAATTCTTGGCAAAGAAAAAACTCTTTACAGAGCAGAAAAGGCTATAAAAAAAGCCGCTATATAATAAACCAAACAACTATCAAAATAAAAGGCTGAAAATCAGCCTTTTATTTTTTTTGTAAACATTTGTAACAAAGATCGGTAAACTTCTAAAGAATTTACCAAAATAACCGATATATATAACGTGGTTACGAAAACTGAAAGAGGTCACAAAATGGAATTTGAAAAACCGAATCATTTTTACATTGTATCACTAGATGAGACCGTTAAATCAGAAGACTTAGAAAAAATTGTACAAATCATAGACGAATCAGGTTCTGAAGTGAGCTGTACATTCGACAAGTTTGTTGAAATTTTTGATCAGGAGGGCTTAGCCGGATTTATACTTTAAAATTTAATATTTTGTATGAAAAAGAAAAGAGGAACCTAAAGGTTCCTCTTTTTAGTTTATTCCCTTGCAGAATATCTGTTTATAATTTTCTCGGGCCGAACATGCCTACTGACTTTATTACCTAAAAGCTTCATCAAATTCGGATTAGACTTATCCAACAAGTCAAACAAACCTTGCAACGAAACCGCTGCCGGCACAGTGTTTTCCTTTACAGGATTATGAACGGTGTTATTTCCTATCGTAAAATTAGAAAATACCTTTCCGGTAGTTTTATCTACCCCATGGATAATAACCATATCCCCTCCGACAACATGATATAAATTATTTAAAATCCCATCCAATAATGGCAATATATGTTTATCTTTTGCACACTGAACAATTTCAGATAAAGCATTATTTTCATTATATATCCTTATCCCAAATGCCGGCTGGTTATAATCGCTTGAAATTTGCATATTACCTCTTTCATTTTTCTTTATAAACCACCTAATAAATAATTTTGCTATCGATAACAAAATTTTATGATAAAATCTAATTATGAGTGAATTTAAACACTATACGGTAATGAAAAATGAAGCAGTCGATGCGCTTGAATGCAAAAACGGTCTAACTTATGTTGACTGCACCTTGGGCGGAGGCGGTCACAGTGAATTGATACTTGAACGAATAAGTCCAAACGGGAAATTAATAGCATTTGACATTGATCAAGACGCCATTAATGCAGCAACCAAAAGGCTTTCCAAATACAAAAATTTAACAATCGTAAAGGATTCATACACAAATATAAAATCCGTACTAAAAAGTCTTGGAATTGATAAAATAACAGGTGGAATTTTGTTTGATTTAGGAGCTTCCTATCATCAATTAACCAAACAAGAACGCGGATTCTCTTTTTCAAAAGAAGCCCCTCTTGATATGCGCTTTAACACCGATTCGGATTTCACTGCCTATAACGTTGTTAACGATTACAAAGAAGAGGAGCTGGTAAAAATCTTTTCAGAATACGGAGAAGAAAGATTTTCCAAAAGAATTGCCAAAGCAATAGTTGAACAAAGAAAAATAAAACCAATAAGCACCACTACAGAATTAGCAAACCTAACAGTGAATGCCACCCCAAGAATTAAAACGTCAATTCATCCCGCCACACGAATATTTCAAGCCATCAGGATTGAAGTAAATCACGAGTTACAAAATGTTAAAAACACATTAAATGATGTATTGGATTTATTAGACTTTGGTGCTATAATTAGTGTAATCAGTTTTCACTCGTTAGAAGATCGAATTGTAAAACAACTGTTTAAGTACAATTCAACCCGTTGCCATTGTGAACCCAATCAAATGGTTTGCAAATGCCCTCCTCCAATCTTGGAGTTGATAAATAAAAAACCGATTACGGCAACGCAACAGGAAATCAGTGAAAATCCACCATCCAGAAGCGCCAAGCTAAGAGTGGCAAAATGTATAAGAAAATATTGAGAGCAAAATTTGGCAGGGGATCAAATTGAATACAGCAAGATTAAAAGTTAAAGATTATAACAGCTACAACAGCTCATATACAACAAGCCCGATGGCACAGGAAGGCAATTCGGTTATTGAAGGTTCTTTCTATCAGCAAAGACCACTGACAGTAAGAGAAATGATAACAAGAAGAATAAACAAAACGTTGACTTTTTTCCTTGGTATTGCAATCGTTATTACGTTTGTCAGTTACTATATTGCAATGAATTATGAAGCCAAACTAAACAGTCTTGATAATGAAATCGTTCGCCTCGATTCAGAAAATCAAGATTTACAAGCAGAATTGGACAGGCTTAAATCATTTAACAACGTTGACACAAAAATCGGGGAGTTTAATCTTCTGCAAAAAGCACAAAAAGTCATCGAAGTCACAGCGATGAACGCCGATACAACAACAGTAGTTGTTCCGGTAAAGACTGCTTCAAACAAATTTAATTGGGCTATCGGCTATTAAAAATTATTAACAAATGTAAACATACTTTGGTCGTATTATACACATACTAAAGTATGTATTTTTAGAAAAAGCATTAAAGTTTTTTTCATTCTTGCCGTAATTATATGTACAATAATTGTTTTAGAAGGAAAGATTATGGCTAAAGAAGAGAAAAACGAGCTTGGAGTTTCGCTTTTCGGGCAATCGGATTTGTTAACCGGCAATGATCCGATAGAAGAAATGTTTGCCCTGAACCTCGGCGATTTTATTGCCGAAACTCTTATCTCTGAAGATTTTGCAAAAAAAATTAGCGTGAGCGCTAACAAAAAAGACAGAATTAAAAATCAGCTAAGAGAGCTTACTGATATATATTCTTCAAAAAATACATTGTGCGTCCTGAATTTTAGCTCAGGGGAACAACAAGCAATATACACATCTATAGCAAAATCGATTGTTCAAATGCTTGAAGTTGAAGAATGCAAAATATATTTAATAAAAAATGATGAACTTTCGCTAGTTGGAAATTCAACAAACATCGAAAACAGCATAGATATATCCTTAGCAGACTTAATTTACGAGGATACGATAGAAAAAGATGAATGGTTATATGTTTCGATGAGAAGCTCAACTATGCCTGTTGGTGTTATCGCAATAAAAACCAAAAATAAGCTTGAAAAAGATTTTATAGAACTTATTTTAAGCATAGCAAACTTGCTCGGGACAACAATTACGCTTCAGTCAGAAGTTGAACTTACAAATAAATTGATTGATTCACCCGATACAAATGAAATTGAGTTAAAGCAATCAAGAGCGGAATTAACCACATTAATAGGTGATTTATACGATTTTCAACAAAATTTTGTTGAATCACTGGCAAATGCTGTTGACAGAAAAGGTCAATATACAGTTTCTCATTCCAGAAACACCGCAAAACTGGCAAGGAACATCTGTAAAAAGTTAGGATTAAACGAAAAAACAACAGACCTAATCTATTACGCAGGACTCTTGCAAAATATCGGTAAAATAACATTACCTGAAAAGATTTTTGCAAATAACGGAAAACTTTCAGCACAAGAACTCCAAAAGATAAAAAATCACACAAATATCGGAGTCAATTTATTGATGAATATCAATTTCTTATCAGAGGTCGTTCCATATATTACATATCAAACTGAGCGTGTAGACGGAAGCGGCGGACCGGAAGGACTAAAAGGGCAATCTATCCCCCTTGGATCAAGGATTATCTCCGTTGCTGATGCATACTGTGCAATGACTTCCGACAGACCATACAGGAAGGCAATGGACAGTGCAAAAGCACTTGATATAATAACCTCAGAAGCCGGAATTAAATGGGACAAAGATGTTGTTAATGCACTAATACAATCCGTAAAAATATAAAACAGGTTATATAAAAAAGCGGCGGAGCCTTCGGCTCCGCCGCTTTCTATCATCAAAAAATCTTATACGGATTCAAGATATTTCTTGGGTCAAACACTTTTTTAATTTGGCGCATATATTCAATAGTTCCTGATTCTACAACCCTTGAGATATAATCTTTTTTAACAATTCCGATTCCGTGCTCTGAAGAGATTGTTCCGCCCAGTTTTGAAGTCAACTGATATATTTCGGATTTTGCTATTTTGTAGCGGCGATATTCATCTTTATTATCCATATCTATCGGGATTTGCGGATGAATACTTCCGTCGCCGACATGTCCCACCATACAAAGTTTCAAGTTATGACGGGCAGTAATTTCTTGAATTCCTTTAACCAATTTACCTAAATTTTCTCTTGGAACAATAACATCGTCAGTTGTGACATTTGGGGCAAGCTTTGCACAAGCCGCCATTGAAGATCGCCGTGCAGCCCAAATCCTGTCTGCTTCTTGCTTATTTCTTGAATACTGAATACCTGTTGCACCATTTTCGCGCAAAACATGACAAACAAGACCACGCTGTTCATCCATAACTGACTTAAAGCCATCTACTTCCACAATCAATGCAGCCTGTTTACCCACGTCTAAACCTGTCGGATAATAATTTTCCACTGTTTTTAAAGCATTTTGGTCCATAAAATCAACCGTTGTCGGGCAAATTTGACGTTCAATAATTTGATTAACAGATTTTACAGCATCTTCAACTTCCTCAAAATACGCCATTATAACCTGAGTACACTGAGGCTTTGTTATAAGCTTTAACGTTGCTTCAACTACAATTCCCAAAGTACCCTCAGAGCCTATAAAAATACTTCCCAGATTATATCCCACCGCATTTTTAATAGTATTTGAACCGGTACGGATAAGACTACCGTCGGCCATAACAACAAGTAAGTCAACTACAT
>CAMOQI010000009.1 GCA_946622835.1 uncultured Candidatus Melainabacteria bacterium | reverse complement strand
ATCCGCAACGAATTTTTATCCCCGTCAAAAACAATAATAGCGGAATTAAACGATTCGCGCCCGAAGAAATCACCACGTCAAATTTACCTCTGCGAGCCGCTAAAAGCAGTTTAAACATTTCCAAATATTTTTTCCCGCCTTTTACATCAACAAGAATTATATCATCTATAACTTCAGTCAAATCCGTTATACCTTTGCTTCTTGGCTCAAGCGCAAGTGTTATTTTTACTTGCGGAAATTGTTTTTTAAGCGAAATCAAAGTAGGCAGAAAAAATATTTCATCTCCAATTCCGCCAAAATTTATTGCAAGAATTCTTTCAACTCCCGTCATTTTTTACCTTAAACTTTCCGGCACAGCCATAGGAATTGGCGCTGATTTTGTGGTAGTTTTAGCCGGAACAGGCGCTGAAACAGGCGCAGGCTTTGGTTCAATAGCAGGTTGAACAGGTGCAATCTCTTTTGGCGCAACTACTGTAACAGGTGTTTGTTCAATAGTTTCTTCTTTAGTTTTTGTAACATTATCATCCGAGGTGACACCTTCCGGAGTAATTGATTTACCATCATTTGAAGGATTTTCGTCATCTCCGATAACTTTTACCTGACCAAATCCCATATTATAACTCGTAAGCTCAATCTTTGGATAATCAAAATCATGATCTCCAAAATCTTTGGTAGCAACAGTCATAACATCTTTCCAAATTCGCGCGGGAATCGTTCCGCCATACAAACCTTGGATTTTTTTATTATTATCATCTCCAACCCACACACCTGCCACTATATCAGGGGTATAGCCGACAAAATACGCATCTTTGTACTCATCTGTTGTACCGGTTTTACCTGCAGCAGGTTTTCCTATATTTGCAGCTGTCCCTGTTCCTGACAAAATAACCGTTTTCATCATCGCCGTCATTTCCGCCGCGGTTTTCAGGCTCAATTGATGAGTTGATTTTGTTTTGCCCGCGCGATATAAAACACGTCCGCGAGAATCCTCAATTCTTTCAATTGCATATGGTTGAACAACATATCCGCCATTTGCAAAAGCACCATATGCCCGAACAAACTCAAACAACTTGACCCCGTTTGAACCTAAAGAAATTGTATAATCATACTCAAGCGGCGTAGTAAGCCCTAAAACTTTTGCCAACTGAATAACAGAACGAATTCCAACTTCTTTTATCATTCTTGCGGCACAAACATTTGAAGATACCATCAAAGCTTTATATATAGGAATTCTACCTCTATAACTGTGATTTGAATTATGAGGCGACCAGTTTCCGATTGTAATCGGGCTGTCATTTATCAAATCATTTGGGGATATTCCCTTTTCCATGGCCGCAGCATACACAATAGGCTTAAACGCCGACCCCGGAGGTCTTATAGATTGTGTAACTCTGTCATATTGGCTTTCTTCATAGTTTTTACCGCCGGCATATGCTATAATTCTGCCGTCTATCGGGCTATAAGCAAACAGTGCCGCCTGATGTGATTTATTGGTTAATCCCCAAGCCCTCATATTTTTTAAAATAGATTCATTAGCGGCTTCTTGCGCTTTATAATCAAGCGTTGTAACAATTTTATAACCGCCATGGATTATATCTGTTTCGGTAAATCCCAAAGATTGCATTTCTTTCATTACAAAATCACTGAAATACGGAGCTTTGTTCGTTGTATAAATTTGAGGTAATGAACTCAAGTGAACAGGAGCTTCAATAGCTTTTTCGTATTCTTCTTTCGAAATATATTTCATGGTAAGCATACGCTTAAGAACCTGATTTCGCCTTTTTATAGCTAAATCTTTATTGTTATAAGGGTTATAAATAGAAGGTGCCTGCGGTAAACCCGCCAAAAGCGCTAAGTCAGGAAGTTTTAATTGATTTAGCGTTTTATTAAAGTACCTTTTTGAAGCGGCAGAAACTCCATAAGCGCCCGCGCCTAAATATACATTATTCATATACATTTCAAGAATTTTATCTTTCGAAATAGTTTTTTCAATCCTTGCCGCAACTTCGATTTCTTTAATTTTTCTTGTCAATGTTCTTTCATTTGTCAAAAACAAAATTCTGGCAAGCTGTTGAGTTAATGTACTTGCCCCCTGTACCGCGTGGCGGGCAATTACGTTTTGGATAGAAGAACGAATTATCCCCATAATATCATATCCGCTGTGACGATAAAAATTTTTATCTTCTGTCGCAATAAGCGCTTGTTTTAATTCCTCGGGAACATCCGCCAATTCCACTCTGTCATATGAATATGCCGTGAAAGTCTTTATAACCTCCCCATCTTTTGAATAAAATTTAGTAACAATATTAGGTTTAAAGTCCTCAAGATTTTCTATTGGAGGAAGAGAAGACAAATATAAGTTAAAAGCCGTGATTCCCGCCAAAAATAATGCAAACGAAATTAATACAAATAATTTCAAATTCTTAAAAAATTTGTTTTCTTTTTTCTTTGGCGGCTCAGGCTCACGTCTGTATTCTCTCGATGCTCTCTGGCTTTTATATCTTTCGTACGAACTTGACATTATACTTTCTCCCTACAAATCAAGACCCTTATATTATACCACGATATCGCATAAAGCAAATTAGTTACAATATAAGATAAAGAATTATTAAAAGAAAAATTTATCCTCTTGCACAAATATTTCTTGCAACATACACACCAGAAGCCGATGCTTGCAGCAAACCTCTGGTAACTCCTGCTCCGTCACCAATTGCGAATAAGTTCCTTACGCCCTCTGTTTCAAGTTCATTTGTCAATTTTACTCTTGCCGAATAGAATTTAACTTCAATTCCGTATAACAAAGTATATCTTGATGCAGTTCCCGGAGCAATTTTATCCAAAGCTTGAAGCATTTCTATAATACTTATCATTTGCCTGTAAGGAATCACAAGGCTCAAATCTCCCGGAGTAGCACAAGAAAGTGTCGGGGTGATAATACTGTTTTTTATACGTTCAGGGGTTGAACGTCTTCCGTCTAATAAATCCCCAAACCTCTGTACCAAAATTCCGCCTCCTACCATATTAGCAAGACGCGCAATATGCTGTCCGTATTGAATAGGTTCTTTAAACGGTTCTGTGAATTTTTCACTAACCAAAAGCGCAAAATTTGTATTTGGGGTCTTATAATTTGCATAACTGTGACCGTTAACAGTAGCTATACCGCTGTAATTTTCCTGAACAACTTCACCGTTTGGATTCATACAAAACGTTCTGACCTCATCTCCAAATGTCGGAGAATGATATATCAGTTTTGATTCATAAAGTTTTGATGTTATAGGTTCAAAAACAGGTGCGGGCAATTCTACCCTAACCCCAACATCAACAGCATTATTTACCATACCGATTTTATGCTGTGCAAATTCATGCGTGAGCCAATCCGCACCCTCTCTTCCCGGTGCAATAATCGTATATTGAGCAGAAATAATGTCCCCGTTATCAAGCTTTATACCTTTTACTTGTTCATTTTCAACAATAAGAGTTTGGGCAGATACATTATTCAAAATGGTTATGCGCTCATCCAAAAAATCTTGCATATTTTTCAAAACATCCAAACTTCTTTCTGTTCCCAAATGGCGAACAGGAGAATACACAAGTTTTAATTCCGCAAGCATTGCCTGATGAGCAAGTTCTTCATAAACTTTAATATCCGTTCCGAAAACCTCATCGGTCGCACCATATTTCAAATATAATTCATCCGCGTATCCGATTAAATCTTCTGCATGTTTTCTTGAAACATAATCAACGAGGTGGCCGCCAACATCCGGAGTGAGTGTTAATTTACCATCAGAAAAGGCTCCCGCACCGCCCCAGCCGCATAACAAGCCGCAACGCTTGCAATTTGTACATTTAGGCGAACCTTCGCGCAAAGGGCAAGTCCTTTTTTCTATCCTCGGGCCTTTATCAATTAAAACAACCTTCCATTCCGGCTTCAAATTTACTATCTCAAGCGCCGCAAATATTCCGGCAGGCCCCGCACCTATTATGGCAACGTTATACATCATATTCCCTCGCTATTTTGTCAACCTCATAAGTATATTTCAAACAATATTTATTTAAAAGCGTTTGTAAAGATATTTTATTTTTGAGAAAAACATTCAAGATATTATATACACCCCATCCCCAACCCTTCCCCGTAAGGGGAAGGGGGAAATAACGACAACTACCCAACCCTGCTCCGTTAAGGGGAATGGAGCATAAGACAACTACCCCGCCCTGCCCCGTTAAGGGAAAGGGGGAAATAACGGCAACTTACTTCCATCCCCTTACAACAACAAAACAACTATTCCCCCCTGCGTTGATATAGCAACTATATCCCCTCCCCTCACGGCGACAGAACAACTTCCCCTCCACTCACGGCGACAAAACGATCTCCCCTCCCCTTATGGGGAGGGCTAGGGTGGGGTATTATTCTGCACACTAAAACTTTTTAAGTCGGGCAAAAGATGCATCCATAGCTTTTTTACCTTGTTTACCAAAATCTATTGTATACATTATACTATCCCCGACCTTCATAACATCCAAAATATGCCCGACACCATATTTTTCATGAAAAACTCTTTGGCCGTTATTAAAAATTTCATCCAGAAATTTTTTATTTTCTCTTTGCTGCTGACGCTCAAATTCTTCTTGTTTTTGGGCTTCAATCTTTTGTCTGCGCTCATCTGCCATCCTTTTTACGGGATTATCCCTCATAAACGCATCTATCCGCTCCTGTTCACGTTTTTTATTTGCAGCCGATTTAACTAAAATTGTTCGCTGAGGGGTTCTATTTGAAGTCTTAGCTGAATAATCTTTTGACCCGTATGAATATTTTGAATTTGAAGACTCAGAAACGGCTTTACTTTTTGGGGCAACAAAATTTACTCCAAAACCTGCCGTCGGTTTCAAATATCCGTCAGAATCGTATTTTACATGATTTTGCTTAGCTCGGGTAACAGCACTTCTGAATGTTGAAGTTTCATAACCTGAATACCCTTCTGACTCGTGTAATTCAACAAGACTTGCGGGTATTTCATCAATAAATCTTGAGGGATTATAATATCTGTATTCGCCCCACGTTTGGCGGCGCTTTGAACTTACAAGATACAATTTATCTTGAGCTCTTGTTATACCCACATACATCAATCTGCGCTCTTCTTCAAGCTCTGCCTGATCCTGCATGCTTCTTTGTCCGGGGAAAATTCCTTCATCCATGCCGGCAATAAATACCGTCGGGAATTCCAAACCCTTTGCAGAATGCAAAGTCATCATTGTAATATTATTAGACTCATCTTCCATAGAATCCAAATCGGACACAAGCGCTACCTGCTGCAAAAATTCGCCCAAAATATCATCTCCTGCTTCCGGAACAAATTCTTCCGCGACATTTACCAACTCTTGCAAGTTGTTAATATCATCCTGAATTTCAGCATCTGTTGCGGCTTTTGCTTGCAATTCCGCCAGATAACCCGATTTTTCAATTACAAGCGTCACAAAATCTTTTAAAGAGTACGAATCTTTTGCCTGTTGAAATCTTTCAATAAGGTTTGCGAAATCTTTCAATTTAGAACGTGTTTTTGGAGCAATAGGTGAATCTTCGCATATTTTAATCGCTTCAAACATACTTATATTACGCTCATTTGCAAAATCAGAAAGATTTTTCACCGTAGTATCGCCGAGCCCGCGCTTTGGAATATTTATAACTCTGCGCAAACTTTGAGAATCATCGGTATTATTAATCAGTTTTAGATAGCACAAAACCGTTTTGACTTCTGCCCTGTCGTAAAATTTTGTACCGCCGTATATCTTATATGGCAAACCTTGTGCCATACAAGCTTCTTCCAAAGCTCTTGATTGATTGTTGGTTCGATAAAGAATTGCGAATTTGTTATAATTCCCGTTCGCTTCTGTTTTAATACAATTTGCTATATAGTTTGCTTCATCAGCTTCATCATTTGCAATATAATAACTTATCTTTTCCCCTTGACCTTTGTTTGAATACAAATTTTTGTCAACACGTTCCTGATTATTTTGAATAACAGAATTTGCAGCATTAAGTATGTGTTCTGTAGAACGATAATTTTGCTCAAGCTTTATAACTTTCGCACTCGGATAATCTTTTTGGAAATTCATTATAATTGTGAAATCTGCACCGCGCCAAGAATATATTGATTGGTCAACATCCCCGACAACACACAATGAACGCTGTGTCGGAATTTGCTTTTTCAAACCTGTATAAAGCATATTTACAAAATTATACTGTGCAAGATTAGTATCTTGATATTCGTCTACCAAAATATGCTCAAATCTCTCATAATAATGATTTCTTACTTCTTCATTTTGTTCTAAAAGTTTTACCGTTAATAAAAGCATGTCATCGAAATCTATAGCATTATTGTTATTTAAAACTTTTTCATATTCTTCAAAAACCGAGGCAATCCTTTGTGATTTAAAATCACGTGCATAAGTTGAAAATGCAGCCGCATCCTGCATTTTATTTTTAGCATTAGATATTATCGACTTAACCATTTTGGCAGGGTACATTTTCTCATCAAGATTCAACTTTTTAATTGCTCTTGTAATTATTTGATTTGTGTCGGAATCATCATAAATTGTAAAATTTTTATCAAGATTTTTACCTGTTGCAGTATTGTATTTATCTATATTTTCTCTTAAAATTCTTCCGCATATACCGTGAAATGTCCCTACCCACATGTATTTTACGTTATCGTGTCCGATTATTTTGCCGATACGTTCTTTCATTTCCTTTGCAGCTTTGTTGGTAAAAGTCACGGCAAGGATATTTCTTGGTTTAACCCCGTTGCGTATCATATATGCAATGCGGGTAGTCAAGACTTTTGTTTTCCCCGAACCGGCTCCTGCTAAGATGAGCAACGCACCTTGCGTTGTTTGAACGGCCTGAGCCTGCTCCTTATTAAGATTTTCTAACAGATTTTCCATGACCTCTTCCCAAATCAAAAAAAATATGATATAATTAAGCATAGTTGAAAAATGTAAATTATGCAATCAGAGGGTAAAAGAAAAAATGACAGAGTGTGATATGGAAATTTTATTAAGTGATGACAAACAAGAGGATGCCCAGCAATCGATAGTAGTACCTATTGATGATTTAGACAAGGTTGATGACAAATCTCCCGATGCTATTGATGAATTAGCAATGGAATTGGCAACAATTAAACAGTCAGCTAAAAAAATAGCAATACTTGGCAGCCGAAATCTTCCGATTACACACCAACAAATGATTGAGACCCTAGCAACAGCACTTGTTATGCAAGGTAACACAATAATCACCTCAGGCGGTTCTTCAGGAACAAACGCAGCAGCAATCAGAGGTGCTATGAAAGCTAACCCCGGCAAATTAAGCGTAATCTTACCTCAATCAATTGAACAACAACCATCTGATGTTCAAAATCAACTTATTGGGGTTCCTAATATTATAGAACACACAGACAGGGCCATGATGACATTGGCAGATGCATCAAGAGTTTGCAACAGAGAAATAATTGATAAATGTAACCAATTGATTTGTTTCTTATCTCATACCAGCAAAACTCTTCATAATGCGGTTCAATACGCAGAGGAAGGGCATAAGGTTATCACTGTATTTTATTTAGATTAGTCGTTTAATGCAAAAAATAATATAAAAAATAACCCCGATAGAGGGGTTATTTTATTAGCATAATATCATACTGATTTTTGCTGAATTTTATCTTGTTACAACTTTATCAATAAGCCCGTATTCCAAAGCCTCTTGTGCTGTCAAATAATGATCGCGCTCGCAATCTTCTTTCACCTTTTCAAACGGCTGACCCGAATTTTCTGCCATAATACCGATTAACATATCTTTCATACGGCGAATTTCTTTTGCTTCCAATTCAATATCGGTTGCTTGACCTTTAGCTCCGCCCAACGGCTGGTGAATCATAACTCTTGCATTAGGAAGTGCCATTCTCTTACCTTTAGCACCCGCTGAAAGTAAAAACGCGCCCATTGATGCCGCATCACCCAAACAAATCGTTGAAACATCAGATTTAATAAGGTTCATTGTGTCATATATTGCCATGCCGGCAGTTATAACACCTCCGGGGCTGTTTATATAAAGCATAATATCTTTCTCTGAGTTTTCGCTATCCAAAAGTAACAATTGCGCAACAATAGAGTTTGCGACATCATCGTCGATTTCCGTTCCCAGAAATACAATTCTTTCTCTCAATAATCTTGAAAAGATATCAAATGAACGTTCCCCGCGCGAAGATGCTTCTATTACAGTCGGAACGTAACCCATTATCTTCATATAAGTTTCTTGATCCATTTTGGCTCTCCTTTTTTATAGATTATACTATAAAAATTCTGAAATTAAAATAGCAAAACTACACATCTTTATAGCCGATATATTTTAAATTTCTATAATACCCGTCATAATCCAAGCCATACCCTACAACAAATTTATCATCCACTTCAAAACAATAATAATCCGGCTCAATATCAACCCGTCTTGTTATTTTCTTATCAAGCAGCGAACAAAATTTAAACGATTTAACATGAAAATTCATATTTATAAAATCAATCAAAAATTTTGCCGTTAATCCGGTATCGACAATATCTTCAATAATCAATACATTTTTATCGTTCAAATCAGGAAGCTTAATATCAACAGCATTAACTTTTCCCGATGTATGAATATCAGAACCATAGCTTGATAATCTTATAAATTCCATTTGTATAGGCATTTCAAGCTCTCGCACCAAATCGGTCGCAAAAATTACTGCCCCTTTTAAAACACATATTGCAACCACATCTTCACCTTTGTAAAAATCGTTCAGCTTCAGTGCTAAATTCTTTACCTGCATCTTAATTTCATCTTCACTGAATAATACTTTCAATTGTTCAAGTTTAATATCCATTTCTACCTCTTTTTAGTATATTTTAACCTGTGTGTCGGATTTTTTACAACTTTTATTTTATCACTGATTCCCACATTTACAGCCCACAAAATTTCATTATCCTGTGCTAAAAATATAAGACTGTCTTTTTCATGGTTAGGAATTTTTTTTGCATTCAAATACTTTTTCAACTTTTGACTTCCCCCAAGCCCGTATGGTCTTATCACATCACCGTCTTGCCTTGTTCGAAGTTCAAAACCAAAATCAAACTTACTCAAATCAACATAAGCACAATCATCGTCCGATGACGGAAATTTCCGAACCTGTTTTGTGAATTTTTCTATCTCAAAAATACCGCTTTCTGTCTCATAACAACCCTCTTTTATTATAAAAACAGACGGCTGCTTACCCACGTTCTTTGCTATTATCCGAATAATTTTTTCACTGACAAATAACCATAAATCAGATGTCAAAGAACACGTTTTACCCGACTTTAATTTTGAATTTTTATATATAAAATCAAGGATTCCAAATATTTTTTTTCTGTCATAATCCAAATTGTTATCAATGAAAATATTGTAAATAAAATTTGTTTGAACGGCTTTCGGTAATTTTAAAAATTTTTGAGTATCAATTTTTTCGTCTTTGACAATTTTTTGCTCAACTTGTTCCATATATCGATTGATAATCTCCGATTCTTCCAAAGCTATCTCAGATAAGGAATGAATATTTTCCACAACATTTGAATTAACCTTCAATAAAGCAGGAATAACTTCTGCCCTTATATAATTTCGCTTATAGTTTTTATCAAAATTTGAAGTATCATTATTCGGATTCAAATTATTTTTTTTGCAATAATTTTCAATTTCAATTCTTGTAGTATTCAACAACGGGCGATAATAAATGTCTCGGTTTTCCGATATCCCTTGCAATCCCATAACACCTGTACCGGTACAAAGCCTGTATATAATTGTCTCAGCATTATCATTTTTGTTATGAGCAGTGAAAACAACATTTGAATTGAATTTTTTCGCACACCTATCAAAAAATTCATATCTGGCTTTCCTCGCTGCGGTTTCCGTTTGCGAAACACCTTTGGGTAAATCTTCACTATAAAACTCTACCCCTATTTCCTCACAAAATTCCTTACAATTCTTTTCTTCCAGATCGCTTTGCGCCCCGCGCCATTTGTGATTTAAATGCAGAGCAATAATTTTATTTTTCGGAACCGTTTTTTTTAATTCATTCAGCAAACACATCGAATCAAACCCGCCGGAAAACCCTACCAGATAAATTAAATCTTTGTTATCCAGATTATATTTTTGTAGAAAACTTCTTATTTCAGATCCGATTTTGTGCATAATTTTATGGTAATTATACCACGAAAAGAGCTAATCATTATGCCAAGTACGAAAATTTTTTATATCCTGAATAAGCTCATCATAATCCCCCCGAAAACAAACACATCTGTCATCTACCAACAAAACCGCAGGAATTTTTTGATTTGTAACCCCATCAAAATACTTATCCAAACCGTTATCAATCAGCCATTTTTTTGCCAATTCACTATCCCTTGTGGTAAACAATACCAATTTATAATTTTCATACAAACCGGCAACAAAATCCAAAGCCCCCTCTTTTATCGGCGGAATGTAATTTTCGACGTAATCCCCCTTGTATGTATTCAAAACTCCGTCTAAATCTATAAGTATTGTTGGTTTGTATTTTTCTTTTTTCATATTGTGTAATTTTGTGTACTAAATATCGCCTATATAATTACTATCGTTCCTATATCATAACGGATATTATCAAAAAAGTCAATATATGTCAGTATATTGTTGGAGAGTTTTTATGAGCGTAAAGAAGGATATTAAACTGTTACTGACTGAAAATGATGCCACTCTTGCCGCAATAGCAAGAGAAATGACTAAGCTGTCAGGTCATAATTATTCTCGTTCTAACATCTCGCAAAAGTTATCCCGAGGAACTTTGAAATACGAAGAAGCAAAGTTAATCGGAGAAATTTTGGGATATGAATTGAAATTCGTGAGAACAAAACCATACATTTAGTTTTGTACGTGTTTTTTAATACCTTCGCGGATTTCAACAACATCTGTTCCCAAAGCTTCAAGCGCTTGCATTGCAAGAGATGTAGGTTCGGTAGTTATCGCCCACAAAAGGTCAGAAGATTCTATTTTGGTTTTATTTTGCTTTTTGGCGTATTCCCACGCCGTTTCCAAAACTCGCTTCGCACGTTTTGTGAATACTACTTCGCTGTCATAATATTCATTTCCGCTGCCAATAATTTTTTCAACAGCGATTCTCGCATCTTTGATATTTATTTCAAGCTCATTTAAAACAACAGCGCCTACTCCTGTGGCTTCTGCAATAATACCGAGTAAAAACATCTCCGTTCCGACAACTCCTCTGCCTATTGCACGCGCTTCTTGTTTCGCAAGACGCAAAATTGTCAACGTCTCAGGCATTTGTTTTTCAATCGGTTTTATGA